>CALDJI010000261.1 GCA_937901805.1 uncultured Clostridia bacterium
TTAAAGGCGGCGCTACTCTGCGCAAAGAATTGCTGTAATCTACTGAATGAGAAAAATATCCTTCCCTGTACAGGGAAGGATATTTTTTAAGAAAATGGCAATCCAGCTACCCTTATGTCATGATAAGGACAACCGCAGCAGTTGTTGCAGAGAATATTCAAAGGGAAAAGTATCGATGAGTGGATTTATCAAAGGGCTTACTTTGTGCGAAGATTTTTTCTTTGAGATTGCCAAATCCCTCTTGAACGCCTATTTTCCGGACCTACGCTATACGTCAGAATTACTGGGCTGATGAGGCTGGTATTTTTGCATTGTAATCAATATGCGCCCTATAGCAAATGGTTTTGAACCGATTTCCGGCAGCTGCCGATAAAACCGGAAATTAAACACTCCACTGCCTGCGCGTTGACCGCAAAGGACATTCAGCAGCGGGAAACGCAGCTTGTCCATGCCCAGAAACTGATGGCTGACTGGCACAATTCCCTTGAACTGACAGAACCCGTGCCGATTCAAATTGAAAATGATTTCAGCAGACAGATTGAGGTAATTTTTGCCGATAAATTGGCAACAGCATGCCAGTAGAAACTGCGGGGCGCTTCCCTGGAAAAATTCCCGCTTATCGGCACGATGAGCGAAATTTCCAATTTTGCCGCTTTAACAGAAAATTTGTACCGGGAAACTATCAAATCCCTGTATCCTTGAACAAAATACTGAGGCCAGCGCGGTTATTTCAAAATCCCCGCTCATCCATAGGGAAGAGCGGGGATTTTGAAAGGAGATTTATTTTATTTCCAATCCGCCCCATTCCCGCAGATATTCCTCTTTGGTATAGACGGGTTTAAAGTTTTTCTTGATTTCAATGGCTTTCTTTGCGCCGTCATACAGCAGATCAATGGAAGTCATCACCAGCATTTTGGTAGCAACAATATAAGCCAGTTCTTCATTTTCCACAGCATAATCCGCACCGTGACCGGTACCGACCGCTCCGCCCGCATAGGCGTGTACCGTTGGGATCAGGTAGGAAACATCATTTGCATCTGTGGTAAGGCCCTTGCCTACTCCGACATGGTCTTTGCCGACCAGTTGGATAAAATTGTCTTCCACCACTTGTTTGAGCGCCAAATCCTCATGGAAAAAGGTATAGCCCGGCAAATCGTTGATTTCAATCTGAGCTCCGACTGCATCTGCTCCCGCTTTGAGCGCACGGTTGATCTTGAAATTTGCGTCTTTGATAGCCTCCAGGCTGTAACCGCGGACAAAACTCTCAATTTTGACCTCTCCCGGGACTACGTTGACCAGGTCGCCGCCCTTGGTAATGATTGGATGCCAGCGGATGCCGTCTTCATCGCGGAAGGTATCCCGAATGGCATCGACCGCACCAAGGCCGATTCTGGCAGCGGTAAGCGCGTTAATCCCCTGATCCGGTGCGGCGCCATGGCTTTCCTTACCGATATAGCGGACAAGTTTTGCAATAAAGCCCATCCCTCCGGGACCGCCTGCATTGACCGTATCCCCTTTGGTGGTATGCTGCATGATCATCGCGTCAATATCATCAAACAAACCGAGCTTGATAAACTCCTGTTTTCCGCCTAAAAAGCTGATTTTCCCCTCTTTGATCAGTCCATTGCGGTACTCCAGTTCCACGCCCTCTTCGCTGGGGACTGCCATAAGGGCTACATCGCCGTCCAGCTCCTCCATGACGCCGCTCTCTTTCAGGGCAATTGCCGTTCCAAGCATGGTGGCAATTTGCACATTATGTCCACACGCATGGGCGGCATTTGTCACCTTATCTGCAAAAGGATGGTTTGGAACCATAACCGCATCCAGTTCACCCATGACTGCAATTTTGGCCTTATGCTCTTTCCCGGAAGCGGTGGCAATCACCCCGGTAATTGCCTGCTGATCAACATAGGAATAGCCCAGTTCATCAAAAACCTCCTTGACCTTTTGGGCAGTTTTAAATTCTTTATAGCCCATTTCCGGCTCACGGAGGATGCTTTTTCCAATGGAAATAATCTTTTCTCTGTTTTTATCCACTGCTTCGCAGGCACGCTGCTTTAACTGTTCAATTGTCACAAAATCCCTCTCCTTTTTGACGAATGACAGTTAAATTATACAACAGAAATTCTTCATTCACAACGGATTTTACTATTTTCGTGATAATCACAAGCTATGCTCTGTATTTTTATGCAAATTTCGATGAAACTATTTTTTGCAGACAAAATCTACTGCAAACATGCATTTACAAATTTCATCGGCACATCCATGCGAACAGCAATCTGTTCCAGGGTCATACCACGATCCCTAAAACGCTCACAGACAGATTTCATGGTTTCCCCGACTTCAATAATATGTCTGTCCGGATCGTAAAAACGGATAACACGCTGTCCCCAAGCATGTTCCTTTACCGGATGAAGCAGTTCTACGCCGTATGCTTCCAATTTATTGGAAAAGGAGATCATATCATCCTCTTCAAAATAAATCTCAAAATTATTGCCCCCGAAAAAAATCTGATCGGTGCCTAAAAACCCCCGATAACTCTCCAGAGTCTGCAAGCACAATCCTCCCGTCAGAGTCTTGTTTGCACCAAAATCCATCACCACATGGAGTCCCAGAACCTTTTGATAAAACGCAACGCTTTTCTCCATATCCGATACGACCAGCAAAGGATTTTTGAATTTCATCTTCCAATCTTCCTCCTATTCCATGCTCCCAGGACACATGAAACAACAAGCTTCTATTATTCCTCCAGCTTGACGGAATCCGGCTGTGAAAAGGTCTCCCGTGTCACATTGCGCAGCCATACCTTGCTGCGATACCGGTGCGTGGTAAAGGGCAGTTTGATAATCTCATCGCTCATTAGAATAATATAAACAACCGGAACCGGCAGATGGAAAACAAAGGCCGCCAAAGCGCCAAATAAAATAGAGCAGCCCCACATAGTGGCGACATCTAAAAACAAGCCGAACTTGGTATCTCCTCCCGCCCGGTATATCCCGACTACCATGGTAGAGTTATAAGATTGAAACAGGGAAAAATACGACATGACGAACATCATCAGCGTAAGATATGCTTTTGCCGTATCCGACAGCGCCAGCGCAGCCGATGCAATCGGTCCTATCAGCAAGATCACAACGGAGCCAATTCCTCCGGTAATCCAAGTCAGCCGGACAAAACGTTTTGCATAGCGCTGTGCCTTTTCATTATCCCCGGAACCAATGGTTTTTCCAATCATAATCGCCGCAGCATTGGCGATTCCAAACGCAATGACCGTTGCGAGTTGTCTTGTCACCTGCGCAACAGAATTTGCAGCCACTGCTGAACTTCCAAGATGTCCAATGATCAGGGTATTCATGGAACTGCCCAGGCCCCACATCAGTTCATTGAGCGTGACCGGGATAGAATAACGGAAAAAATCCGACTGGAGTATCTTATCCCGGACAAAAAGGTGTCGGAATCGGAGTCGGACATCTTTGTTGATAAATTTTGCATAACACAGGACAATGATCAGCTCCACGCCTCTTGCAACAACCGTTCCGATTGCCGCCCCGCGGATTCCAAGCTTTGGAAATCCAAACATTCCGAATATCAAAACGGCGTTGATACAGATATTTGTCAGCAGGCTGATGAGATACACTGCGGTCGAGATGATCACACGTTCCACGCTGCGCATAATATTGAGGTAAATCATCGTAACGGACATCAGCAGATAGGATATGCTCACAATTTGCAAATACTGTACTCCATACTCAATGACTTCCGGTTCCGGAGTAAACAGGCCCATGATTTGATAGGGAAAAAGCTGTACAGCTGCCGTGAAAAGAAGCGCTACGCCAAGCGAAAGGCGCAATGTGATCCCCAAAACCTTTTCAATCGTACCGGTATCGCCTTTTCCCCAATACTGTGCAGTCAGGACAGCCGCGCCGGAAGTCAGACCGAAGAAAATCAGCGTCATGATAAACTGTACCTGACCGGCCAGAGAAGAGGCGGAGAGCACCGTTTCCCCAACCCTTCCGAGCATGACGACATCCGCCGAAGTCACCGCAACATTAATGAGGTTCTGTGCAGCCATTGGCAGCACCAAAGCAAAAACATCCCGGTAAAACTGTTTTTTCTCTGTATGCATAGCAGAAGTTCCCTTTGCCACGATCCCGCCCCCTTTTCACTTTCTTAACATACTGTTTTAAAATAGCATATCCGTCATCTGTTCGTCAATGAAAAAAGAACGGCTCCTCTGGAAATTATTTCAGAGGAGCCGTTCTTTTTTCATTTTGCGTTCATCGCGCTGAGCAGTAGGCAGCGGCAATACTGTTCCGCCTGCTCATTTTGACAGCATTCTCTTGCAGAGAGATATCCCGAAAAGGCGCTGATGAAAACATAGAGCGTATACTCCTCATCATGCGGCAAAAAAACGCCTTCTTCTATACCCGCCTGAGCAAACAGGAGGATTTCCCGCCGCATTTCCAGTTGACAATTACAAAGCAACTCTTCCGCCTGCTTAAAATTTTTCACCAGTTCTTCCCGGCCAAGTCCCTGTACCAGCATGGACAAAGCCGCCTTTTTCCGGCTTGCCGCGTGAGAAAGTAACCGGAGCAAAACAGAAAATTTTTCCTCAAAGCTCTGTTGTTCATGAACCTGCTCAATCATAGTATGGAGCGTACTGTCAATCAGATAGAGCGTCGATTGTGCGAGGATTTCCTCTTTGTTTTGAAAATAATTGTACAGCGTTCCCTTTCCAATCCCGGCTTTCTGCGCAATATCCGACGCCTTGATTTTGCGCATATCGTACCCTTCATCCATGAGGGCAACCACTGCCCGGAATACCGCCAGCTGTTTATCCGTGTATTTCTGCATCCGGCTCTTCCTCCCCAAGATCAATCTGCTTCATCGGCTTGCGGTTGAAAATATCATACATTGCCGGAACAACAAACAGAGTAAGCACTGTCGCATAGGCAAGACCGCCGATCGTTACCACCGCCATGGGCTGCAGCATATCCGATCCCATGCCAACCCCCATTGCAAGGGTGGATAACCCCAGAATCGTGGTCAACGCCGTCATTAGAATCGGACGCAGCCTTGTTTTTCCGGTTACAACCAATGCCTGCCGTTTTTCCATTCCTCCAAAGCGCAGCTGATTGACATAATCCACAAACACAATTCCATTGTTGACAACAATACCGGAGAGAATCAGGAATCCCAGCATGGAGATAACACTGATTTCCATTCTGGCTGCAAACAGCGCAAGCAAGCCGCCGGTAAAGGCCAGGGGGATGGTGAACATGACAATAAACGGGGAACGGAAAGACTGGAACTGCGCCACCATAATCAGGTAGATAAAGGCAATGGCTAGGGCGATCATTTTCAACAGTTCCACCATGGTATCGTTGATATTCTGGGTTTCCCCGCCAAATTCATAGGTATATCCGGCCGGCATCTCATAATCCGCCAGTTTCTGCTCAATTTCCCGGCTGACCAGCCCAATATTGTGGCTGCTGTCCACCTGTGCGGACACTGTCATCTGCCTCACCTGATTGTCATGGTTAATGGAGGAAAGGCTTTGCTGCTCAGTAATTTCCGCAATTTCGGAAAGCGGCACTTCGATTTCCTTCCCATTCTGTTCAACAGTAAAACGATAATCCTTCAGAGTCTCCCGCGTCAGGCCGCTGTTTTTTCCCTGTGCGACAATCATCGGGTAATCCACCGAATCCAAACTTAGAGTTGTCGCCGTACTTTCCGTCTCCAAGGCCGCTGCAACTTCCTGATATACCTGCGCTACGGTGAGCTGATACTTCATCGCTTTATTCTTATCCACCGTAATTTTGGTCTCCATGGTATCCGATTCCAGGGATGGAGTCTCCACTTCCATGGTGCCCTCTGTACCACTTACTATTTCGGAAACATCTTTTGAAACAGCGGACAGGGTATCCAATTCACCGCCGCGGATACGGATTTCAATCCCGCTGCCAAGCGCGCTCATCGCATCCATAGAAGAGGCCTGTGCGCTGACTGTGCAATTTAAATCATCGGTATTGGCCAGGATCTCATCGGCAATTTCTGTACTGGTATGGTTCCGCTTTTCTGCGAGCATCACATAAAACGTCACCGATGTATCGGAACCGCCCGCAAGCATGGAGCCGCCGCCGGAACCGCCCTGCATGGCGCCGACGGTTTCCACGCCTTCCACTTGTCCCATACGCTCGAGCAGGGTATCGGCCATCGCACGGGTTTCATCCACCGTACTGCCCTTTGGCATCTCCATAGAAACAGAGATCTGCGTGCTGTCCATCTCCGGCATAAAGGCGGTGCCCATACTGCCTGCGGCAACTACGCTCAGCACAAGCAGCAAAACCGATCCACCGAGTATCCACGCCTTATGGCGCAGGGCTTTTTCCAGCAGGGAACCATACCAGCCGGTAAAGCGTTCAAACCACTTGTGAGTGGTTTTATCCTCTTTTTTCATCATTTTGGAGGACATGGTGGGAACCAGGGTCAGAGCCACCAGCAGGCTGGCAATCAGGGAATAGGCAATCGTCAGACCCATATCGGTAAAGAGCTGCCGGGAAATCCCTTCTGTGAAGACAATCGGCAAAAAGACGCAGATAGTTGTCAATGTGGAAGCGGTAATGGCTCCTGCCACCTGGGCCGCCCCATGGACTGCCGCTTTTGCAGCACTCATCCCCTGAGCGCGCAGACGATAGATGTTTTC
This sequence comes from uncultured Clostridia bacterium, assembly GCA_937901805.1. Taxonomy (GTDB): domain Bacteria; phylum Bacillota; class Clostridia; order Oscillospirales; family Ruminococcaceae; genus Pseudoruminococcus_B. The sequence goes on from CALDJI010000261.1 coordinate 6,707, forward strand.
AATAACCACAATACTGTTATCCACCAGCATTCCGACGCCAAGGGCAAGACCGGCAAGGGAGATTACGTTCATGGTAACTCCTGAAAAATACATGAGTGTGACGGCAAACATCAAACTCATTGGAATACTGACGGCAATAATCAGGGTAGAGCGGATATTGCGCAGGAAGAAAAACAGGATAATTACTGCCAGCAAACCGCCCATCAGAAGATTTTGTAAGACGGAATCAATGACAATATCAATATAGATTCCCTGATCTTGCAGTGCCGTGATATGCAGCCCCTGCTGCTCCGCCATCAGCGTTTCAATCTGGGCGTTGAGGTCTTTGGAGACCTCCGAAGTGGAGACAGTGCTCTGTTTTTGTAAAGTCAGCAGAATCCCATCGTTGCCGTTGATTTTGGCATACATCTCTTCTGCATTGTCCGTAAAGGCGACTTCTGCGACATCGCTGAGTTTGACACTCCCAAGCCCGCCGGCATCCACGGTAAACAGTTCCAGATTTTCCAGCTCCTCGATAGAGGAAAAACTGTCGCCCACCTTGACCAGATACTGATCATTACCCTCTGTGAGATAACCAGCGGGCATAGAGAAATTTTCCGCTGTTAAAATGGAACTGATATTTTCTTTGGTAATCAGCTCTCCGAGCCCCGCCTGCTCATAAGCGGCGTCACGAGACACTTCAAATTTTTCCCTGCTCTCTTTGAGCTGCTGTTCCGTGTCTGAGAGCTGTACTGACGCCTTGGTCATCTCCTCAGTCAGGGTCATTTTTCCAGCTTCCAGCTGTTTTTCCTGCTCTTCCAGCTGAGAAAGCTGCTGCTGGAGAGCCGTCTGCTGGCTTTGGGCCTTGGCAATGCCCTCATCGCAGACGGTAATCCCGGCAACGAGTTGTTCTAACGCTTTCTGCTGTTCTTCCGGTACTGGAATCCCCGCGTCCGTTATCTGCTTAATCGCTTCTTCCAGTTGGGTTTTCTGTTCTACCAGTTTCTGGCGTTCCTCCTGGGCTTTTGTCAAAGCAGAAGGAATCGCATCCAGAGCATCTTGGAGCTGTTGTTTTCCATCGGCTAATTTCTGCTGGGCATCCAGCAGCTGCGTGGTTTTCTCCTCCTTGGTCTGTTCCAGCTGCTGTTTTGCCGCGGCAAGCTGAGCCTCTCCGGCGTCCAGCTGGGATTTGGCATCGGCAAGCCCGGAATCTACTGAAGCGAGCACTTTATCGTTGAGCTCGTCAATTTTCTCCTGATCCAGGGTGATCCGCAGGCTCTCCTCTACCAGGCCCATGGTGCCGATAGAGGCGACGCCGTCCACGCGCTCCAAAGCGGGGATCACCGTATCGGTTGTGAAACGGGAAATTTCCCGGATATCTTTCCCATCCATATCCACGCTTGCCACCATGATGGGAAGCATATCCGGATTCATCTTCATCAGCATCGGGGTGCCGACAGAACTGTCCAGCTGCCCCTTGACAAGATCGATATTCCCGCTCATTTCAATCATGGCGCTGTCCATATTCGTATCCTGGGTAAACTGCAGGATGACCATACTGTAATTTTCACTGGAAACACTGGTGACTTCTTCAACACCGCTGGTCGTGGCAAGTGCCTGTTCCAGTGGTTTTGTTACGGTCAGTTCCACCTTTTCCGGGCTTGCACCCGGGTAAGTCGTTGCTACAATGACATAGGGCAAATCCATTTTCGGCAGCAGATCCGTTTTCATCCCAGTAAACGAGACACAGCCCAGGATCAGCACCAAAATTGCCGCTACCACAATGGTGAGCGGCCGTTTTACACTGAATTTCGAAAACATGCAGTCATCCTCCAATGATCTCTCTTTAATTGACTGACTGGTCAGTCATACAATCTGATTATACGGGACGCCGGAACAAATCACAACCCTTTCTCCATGATTTTAACAGACTTTTTATACACGGATTTTCCCAAAGCGGACAAAAAATTTCCCCGAAGAGCACTCTCCGGGGAAATGCGTATGATTTAATCCAAAGCCTGAATTGTCTCCATAACATAATCTGAAAATTCTTCACAGGTGGCTCCAGTATCCCGTCCGGTGATGGTCAGGCGCCTTTCTTCAAACGAACAGATATCCAGAGCACGGGTCAATTTATCCGATTTCTCCTGATAGCCGATATGGGAGAGGAGCATCGCCGCCGCACGCAGCATGGAGCAGGGATCTGCATAGGCGCCGCGGCCCTCCGTAACCATGCGGGGTGCGGAACCATGGATCGCTTCAAACATGGCATACCGTTTTCCAGTATTAGCGGCGCCCGCCGTACCCACGCCGCCCTGAAACTCTGCGGCCTCGTCCGAGATAATATCCCCGTACAGGTTTGGCAGAAGAAGCACCTGGAAATCCCGGCGGCGCTTTTCATCAATAAGTTTCGCGGTCATGATATCTGCATACCATTCATCCGTGGTGATTTCCGGATAATCTTTCGCCACTTCATGACAGATTTCCAGAAAGTTGCCGTCCGTCGTTTTGATGACGTTGGCCTTTGTAACCAGGGAGACGCGGGTAAACCCATTTTTGCGGGCAAAATCATAGGCCAGCCGCGCAATCCGTTCGGTTCCCTGACGGGTTGTTACGGTAAAATCCACAGCCAGGTCGTCCGTCACGTTGATCCCCTCGCTGCCGACGGCGTATCCGCCCTCGGTATTCTCGCGGAAAATTGTCCAGTTGATTCCTTTCGACGGCACTTTGACCGGGCGTATATTGGCAAACAAATCCAGTTCTTTGCGCATGGCGACGTTGGCGCTCTCGATATTCGGCCTGCCGTCCCCTTTCTGCGGGGTTGTCGTCGGCCCTTTGAGAATGACATGACAGCTTTTGAGTTCCGCCAGTACATCATCCGGGATTGCCTTTCCCACGGCAATCCGGTTTTCAATGGTCAATCCGTCAATGACCTTGAACTGAATTTTTCCGGCCTTTACTTCATCGGCGAGCAGGAATTCGAGCATACGGCGCGCCTGTCCGGTAATGACCGGGCCGATTCCATCCCCGCCGCAGATCCCGATGATAATCGGGCTAAGCTTCCCGTAATCAAGAAATCCTTCCTGTGCCTTCATCGCCTCAACACGGCGCAGCTGGCTTTCCAGCACTTTGGCAAATTGTTTGCAGGCAAGTGTGATTTTATCCTCCATCGTCGTATCCCCCTGTGATTTTCTCTATTTCTGATTTTTTGTAAAACTAAGCAGTCCACCGGCCTGTAAAATCCGGCGCTGGCGTTCCGAGCAATCCAGTACAAGCGGAATTTGAATCCCCGTTGTCCGGTTTTCCAAAAGGAACTCCGATTTTCCTGCTGTGATATCCGAAAGTCCGTCAATGGAAAGGGTGTCCCCTTCTGCAATCCGGCTATAGTCCTCTGCATTGGCAAAGGTGAGCGGTAAAATCCCGGCGTTAATCAGGTTGGCCTTATGGATTCTCGCAAAACTCACCGCAAGGATTGCACGGATTCCCAGATAAAGCGGGACCAGAGCCGCATGCTCCCTGGAAGAACCCTGTCCGTAGTTTGCGCCCGCAACAATCATTCCCTGACCGGCTCGCTTTGCACGGGAGGAAAACTCCGGATCCACCTGGTAAAAACAGAACTGGGACAGATGCGGGATGTTGGATCGATAAGGCAATACCTTTGCCCCGGCGGGCATGATGTGATCCGTTGTGATATTGTCTCCGACTTTGAGCAAAACGTCCGCGCACAATGACTGGGAGAGCGGTTCCCCCATCGGAACCGGCTTGATATTCGGGCCGCGCACCACCTGTGCCGCCGGCGCTTCCTCTACAGTACAGGGTGGGAGCACCATCCGGTCGTCAATCAAAAATTTTTCCGGCAGGGAAATCTCCGGCGCCTGCCCCAGCGTGGAGGGATCGGTGAGATAGCCGGTCAGCGCACAGGCCGCAGCCGTTTCCGGGCCAGTCAGATAAACCTGTGCATCCGCCGTGCCGCTGCGTCCTTCAAAGTTGCGGTTAAACGTCCGTACACTTACCCCCTTGGAAGAGGGGGAGAAGCCCATCCCGATACAGGGCCCGCAGGTGCACTCCAGCACCCTTGCGCCGGCCGCAATCAGATCAGACAAGGCGCCGCAGTCCGCGAGCATCCGGAATACCTGCTTGGAACCAGGGGAAATAGAGACGCTGACATCCGGATGGATTGTCTTCCCCTTCAAAATCGCCGCCACTTTGAGCATATCGGCAAGTGAGGAGTTTGTACACGAACCGATACAGACCTGATCCACCTTGACATGGGAGAGTTCACTGACCGGATGGACATTGTCCGGACTATGCGGACATGCCGCCAGGGGACGTAGAGCACTCAAATCAATCATATAGTGCTCATCATAGACCGCATCTGCATCCGGAGCCAGGGGTACGAAATCCCCTTCCCTTCCCTGTGCCCTGAGAAATGCATGGGTGACCTCATCGGAGGGGAAAATGGAACTGGTCGCGCCGAGTTCCGCACCCATATTGGCAATGGTAGCACGCTCCGGAATGGACAGGGACGCCACCCCTTCCCCGGTATATTCGATAATTTTACCCACTCCGCCTTTTACCGTCAGACGGCGCAGTACTTCCAAAATGATATCTTTTGCGCTGACCCAGGGAGAGAGTTTCCCGGTAAGCTCCATATTGACGATGCGGGGCATATTGATGTAATAAGCCCCTCCGCCCATGGCAACCGCAACATCCAGTCCCCCGGCACCCATGGCGAGCATCCCCAGCCCGCCGCCCGTCGGGGTATGGCTGTCCGATCCAACCAGAGTCTTTCCCGGTTTTCCGAACCGTTCCAGATGAACCTGGTGACAGATTCCATTGCCCGGCCTTGAAAAATAGATTCCATGTTTTGCAGCGACGGTCTGGATATATTTGTGATCATCTGCATTTTCAAAACCGGACTGCAGGGTGTTGTGGTCAATATAGGCGACTGAGCGTTCCGTCTTGACGCGGTCAATCCCCATTGCCTCAAATTCCAGATACGCCATCGTCCCGGTGGCATCCTGCGTGAGGGTCTGGTCAATTTTCAGCCCGATTTCACCGCCCGGCGCCATGTCCCCATCCATCAGATGATCTTTGATGATTTTCTGCGCTAAAGTATAGCCCATGGTCAAATACTCCTCTCTCCCCAATACGGCGTTTTCTGTCTTTTTTGCCGTCTTTACTGTTCCTTGATCAAATACAGCAAATTTTCCCTTGCTTTTGCAATATGCTGGATCGTCAGACGCTCCGCCTGCTCCCCGTCATGACGGCAGATAGCATCCAGAATTTCCCGATGTTCCTGGATGGCCTTTTCTGCCCGTCCCGCTGCGGAAAATGAAAGCTTACGGTAACGCTGGATCATATGGTGCAGATCACCCAGTGTGTGCTGCAAGGTCCTGCTTCCGGAAATCTCATAGATTTTTTCATGAAACCTAGAATCCAGATCATTGATTTTTCCATTTGCCTGCTTGACGTTATAAAATTCCTGCAAATCAACAATTTCCGTCAACTCCTGCGCCTGTTCTTCGGAAATGTTTTCCGCCGCCCACCGGGAGGCCAGCCCTTCAATATACATACGGATAGTATAGATATCTTTCAAATCCTTTTCACTGATCCCAAGGACAACAGCGCCCTTATTCGGGATAATCTGGACAAGCCCCTTTTGTTCAAGCATGCGGATAGCTTCCCGTACCGGGGTACGGGAAACCCCCATCTCCGAGGACAGCTTGAGTTCAATCAGGTTTTCTCCGGATGGGATCTGCCCGCTTAATATACCGTCTTCCAACTCCTCGAATACCCTGGCGCTCAGGGAGCTGGTGTTATCGGCCGTAACCGATTTTGGATGTGCTTCTGTCTGATTGCGATTCATAAACTGCCTCCGGAATTCTTGAGTATTTGTACTCCTGTATTATAGCAGTTTTTCATCCCTTTGGGACAAAATTCTGCAAAATCCCGGTCTTTCCCCATTCTCTCTTTATTTTTCTGCCGACTGGAATTCCTCGACCAGTTTTTCAATCTCCTCATCACTCATGACAGTCTGGCGTCCAGACGCATACTGGACATCCACCCATTCCTTAATATAGGCGACAAGAGGCGCACGCTTTTCTATCTGGGCATCTCCGCTAAGACGGTAATGCGCATTGATCCAGTAGGCAATTCCTGCAAGCCCGGAGGTATTGCTGATGGAAACTTCGGCCGGACGGTTGAGAATTTTCTGCGTATCAAAGATATTGTATATCTCCTCATCCTTGAGCAGGCCGTCCGCATGGATTCCTGCGCGGGTCACATTGAAATTCTTACCCACAAAGGGGGTCATCTCCGGGATATGATATCCAATCTCTGTTTCATAGTAATCGGCAATCTCGGTGATAACGGTCGGATCCATCCCGTTAAAATCCCCCGTCATGGAGGCGTATTCAAATACCATCGCTTCCAGCGGCACATTCCCAGTGCGCTCCCCGATGCCGAGCAGAGTACAGTTGACCGCCGAGGCCCCATAAAGCCATGCATTGGATGCATTGGTCACTGCCTTGTAAAAGTCATTGTGTCCATGCCATTCCAGCATTTCGCTTGGAACTTCCGAATAGTGGTTGAGGCCGTAGACAATACCGGGAACGCTTCGCGGCAGAGCAACGCCCGGAAAGGATGAACCAAAGCCCATCGTGTCACAGGCACGGATTTTCACCGGAATTCCGGCGTCTTTGGACATCTTCATCAGTTCATTGACAAAGGGGACGACAAATCCGTAGAAATCTGCACGGGTAATATCTTCCAAGTGGCAGCGCGGACGGATTCCCATCTCCAGCGCCTGCGCCACAACGGAAAGATACATCTCCATCGCCTGTTTCCTGGTTTTCCCGAGCTTTTTGAAGATATGGTAATCCGAACAGCTCACCAGGATTCCCGTCTCTTTCACGCCAATGTCCTTGACCAGTTTAAAATCCTCTTTGGAGGCGCGAATCCAGGTGGTAATTTGAGGGAATTCCAGTCCGAGTTCCATACATTTATACAGCGCCTCTCTATCTTTTTGGCTGTACATGAAAAACTCGGTCTGGCGGATCATTCCGTTCGGTCCGCCAAGGCGGGACATCATTTTGAACAGATCGACGATCTGGTGCACCTCATACGGCGCTCTGGACTGCTGCCCATCGCGAAAGGTCGTGTCCGTAATCCAGATATCGTTTGGCATGTTAATTGGAACATGGCGGTGGTTAAAGGTCACTTTTGGCACCGCATCATACGGGTAGATCTGCCGGTAGAGGTTCGGATTTTCGATATCCTGCAGAGAATACCGGTAGAGCGATTGTTCCAGTAAATTTGTCTTTTTGCTTCTCTCGATCATACATTTCCCTCCCGCGGCAATTGGATACTATAATAATTGTATACAATCATACAATTATTATAACCCGGTTTTTCCCGATGTCAAGAGGAAATTTGAAAAGGCCTTTCTTTTATCCAGGGATTGATATCTTAAAATTACATAAGTAAAATGAAAACAAAATTGAAATTATCTGATTTCAGATCATTTTCAGAAAGGGTGGTTGTTATGAAAAACAGAACTCATATAAAAAACAGCAGAAACAGGAGGGGTCTCGACAGATAACCCTCCGCCAATTAAGGAGGATTTTATTTTGAATCGTGAACAAAAACAAAAACTTCTTTCCCATTGGAATGCAGATTTATATGACCAAGAAGAAACGGAAACACAAGACGCTGCATTTTTGCTTTCTCTTTTGGGTGATTCTCCAAAACGGATTTTAGAAATTGCCTGTGGATCCGGTCGGATTCTAATTCCATTAGCCAAGGCTGGACATTATGTGACCGGTTTGGATTTGGATGAATCCATGCTAGAAAAGATCCCTTTAAAAACAAAGGGTATGGACAATCTCTCCTGGAAAAAAGCAGATGTAATCGTAGAAGACTGGGGAACCGGATATGATGTAGTTGTCATCGCTGCAAATTTTCTGCTTAACATCGTCTCTGACTGCATATATCAAACTGCACAGCAAATTCTGATTAAAAAGGCAGCCAAGGCTCTACGTCCGGGAGGCGCCCTGTTTATCGATTACGGTTATACTTTAAATCCGGAAGAATGGTTCGAATGTTCAGACGATCGGGTGGTCTTTGAGGGAACGGATAGCTTGGGTACTACTGGAAAAATGCTGCTTACAAACAATACCTTTGACAAAAACACGGGAACCTGCCGGTTCCTGCGGCGATATGAACTGACGGACTGCAAGGGGCAATTTTTTGTAGTCGAAGAGCCTGAAGAAAAACATTTTCCCCGGTTGGAGGAAATCCGCGCCTATCTTTCCAAGGCAGGATTCTCTATACAAGTAGAATATGGGGATTACCTTCGAACTCCAATTGGTGAAGATACCGACCGTGCTATTTTATGGGCGAAAAAGAAATAAAAACAGTTTTTAAGTAGACAGAGGAGAAGACGATCGTCTTCTCCTCTGTCTGCTTAACTAATATCGAAAAAAACAGCCTGACGAATTGTCAGGCTGTCCATTACATTTGTTGTTACATTGGTTACTAAACCGAAAAAATTAGGCAAGACCGCAATCGTTATAGTCTTTCCACTTTTCACGATACGCCCGGTCTCCCATAAGCTTCATAATGATAAAAGCAAGTGACGCTGCCATAACGAAAATGGAAGCGACAATCGGCAGGACCTTGGTAACAAAGTTTTTCAAATTCATGTCCGCTTCCCCCAGTCAATGTTCTGGTTTCCTTTTCTCTATCATAGTAGGAGAAGAGGCCCGCGTCAACCTTTAAGGGCAATTGTTTACGGAAAATCAACAACTTATGCTACAGGCACTGCGATCAGGATGCCTGGACATCCCTTTTGCAGCCGGGATTAACCGACTTTGTTCAGTTTGCGGGCAAGCTGAGATTTTTTTCTAGCTGCGCTGTTTTTGTGGAGCAAACCTTTTGCGCAAGCCTGGTCGATCTTTTTGATCGCAACCTTAACAGCCTCCGCCTTGTCAGCCTCATTTGCCTCGATTGCGGCATTCGCATGCTTCAGGGTAGTTTTCAGGTTGGACTTCAAAGCTTTGTTGTGGAGTGCTTTTGTCGCGTTGACCTTGACTCTCTTCTTCGCAGATTTAATGTTCGGCATAGTCACACCTCCTTCTGAGTCCATGACAGTACAAGTTATCTTATCATTTCTTTGTCCAAAAATCAAGAACCTATGAGAATAATTTCTTCCTTTTTTCTATTTTTTCTGTTTCTTGAAAACAGCAGGACTATTTTCCATTCTATGGTCAACACTATGCACAGAGAAATTGATGAAAAGAGGGAATTTCCATGATCCGTACCGACCTTGCTGCAGAGGCCTGTTCCCGTATTCAAGAAGCGGAACTGTCCGGGATTGAAAAAGAGCAGTTTGAAAAAAACGGGGTAAAAATTGAGCAGATCCGAATCACATCGGACGAGGCCTTTTACAAGACCGGAAAACCAAAGGGCACCTACATCACTTTGTGTTCCGATCCATTCGGCGAAGACGCCGAAGACGGAGAATTGCTTGCTAAAGCGATCTGCTCCGTACTCAAGCCCATGATTCCCGACAAAGGGCACGTCATGGTTATCGGACTGGGCAACCGGGACATCACTCCGGATATCCTGGGGCCTCTTGCCGCCGATAAAATTTTTGCTACAAGACACCTGACCAAAGAGATCGTTTCGCAGATGGGCATCGGCCCGCTGCGCTCCGTCAGCGCGCTGGCGCCCGGAGTATTAGGACAGACCGGATTTGAAGTACAGGAAATCCTCAAGGCGATTTCCTCGGATACCTCCCCCTGCTGCATCCTCGCCGTCGACGCACTTGCCGCCGGAGACGCGAACAGGCTTGGGACAACCATCCAACTGTGCGATACAGGGATTTCTCCCGGTTCCGGCGTACAAAACAGCCGGAAAGAAATCAGCGAGCACACCCTTGGTATCCCGGTAATTGCCATCGGAGTCCCGACTGTCATCGACGCCTCCACCCTGGGGGAAGCCATGCTCGGCAAAGAGCTTTCCGGTGAAGAGCTGGAAAAAACGCAGCCACAGGGTAATCCCATGATGGTGACCCCGCGCGACATCGACCGGCTGAGTACAAAGGCCGCCCATTTGATTGCGCTTGCCATCAATATGGCGCTTCAGCCGCAGCTGAAAATCGGGGAGCTGCTGTATCTCACCGCCTGACTGTCATATCCGCCTTCCCCAGCTCATACATTTTCAGTGAACCTGTTTTTGATGTCTTTGAGCGGAGGATGAAAATGTGAAACGAAAAAGAATTACCATGAAGAGTTTAATAGCGCCGCTTGCTTTTTTGGGCTGCGCCCTGCTTACCATCCGTGTATCCGCCTCCATCGCGCCGCTTCTGGGAAATTTTGGAGACAAAGCCGCGCTTCTCTCCGCCCTGCTCCAGATGCCGGAAGGCGGGATTTCCTATTTAAATGGGGAAGCGGAGTACTATTCCCCTTATGGGGATACTTCCTCTGTTTCGAGTGATACAAGCTCTCCTTCTTCTCAACCGGCACAATCCGATACCAGTTCTCAGGACGCCTCTTCTCAGGCAGCCAGTTCCTCTCAGGCACCCATTGAACGGCCGGCCGACGCCGGGGATATTGTCGACGAAGAATTTGCCACAACCGGCTCCAGTCCCACCTATATTCAAAAGGGCAGTGGATTTATCCGCAACACAACAAACCTCTCGCGGGAAACCATAGAGGCGGAGATTGCAAACAAGCCGGATATTACCATCACAGAAGGAACGGAACCCCAGGTGCTGATCATGCACACCCATACCACCGAGAGTTACGAAATGCACGATGTGGACTTTTACGATAAAACATACAACGCCCGCTCCCTGGACAATACGCAGAATATGGTCCGTGTCGGGGATGAAATTGTCAAACAGTTGGAAAATGCGGGAATCGGCGTACTCCATGACGCCACCGTCCACGACTATCCCTCCTACAACGGAGCATATGACCGCTCCGCAGAGACGGTCAAAAAATACCTGACCCAGTACCCTTCCATCAAAGTCGTCATCGACGTCCACCGGGACGCCATCGAGCGCGACGGAGGAGTCCGGGTGGCTCCTACCACAACGGTCAACGGGAAAAAGGCGGCCCAGTTTATGCTGATTGCCGGATGTGACGACGGTACCATGAATATGCCCAATTACATGCAGAATCTCCGGTTTGCCGCCATGATTCAGGATAATGCCTCCACCATGTTCCCAACCCTGGCGCGCCCTGTCCTGTTTTCTTACCGCCATTACAACCAGGATTTGACCTATGGCTCTTTGCTGGTTGAAGTCGGCGGCCATGCCAACACCCTAGATGAGGCGATTTATACCGGAGAACTGTTTGGAAAAGCGCTGTCACAGACATTGCAGCAGCTCAAAGGATAAAAAAATACCTCTTCCACTCCCTATTTGGTGGAAGGGGTATCTTTTCTCTTTTGCATTTGTTCCTGTTCAAAAGCATCCAACTTGGATTGTGCAATGCAGATCTCCTCGGAAGTCTCCTGGATTTCTTTGAGTTTCTCAATCAAATCGCTGACTTCATTAAACAGGTAATAATATGCCTCTTTGTAATTCATCAGTGCTTCACCTCGTTGCCAGTATAGCACACAACTTGCCTATTCGTCAATTTTCGTGCCCATCTGACAAGAGGAATGCCCTATAATCAAAGCAGGAATGCAATGATACAAGGAGGATCGGCCTATGATAGAGGGTTTCGGCAGTCGTCTGACCATGCTGCGCGCTGCAAAAGGAATGACCATCGCACAGCTTGCCGGACAGTTGCAGATTTCCAGCAGCGTCATTTCCAGATATGAGTCCGATGAACGCCTCCCTTCCTTTTCCGGACTGATGAAACTCGCACGTTTCTTTGGGGTGAGCACCGATTATCTTTTGGGAATGGAACCGCTTCCGGATTCCGGGCTTTCGGCCGCATCCATTGACGTTTCCCGCCTGACTGTCGCACAGATTGAAGCCATCCAGAAAATTGTGAAAGAATGCGAGGAGCTCAATGACCTATAACAGCCCGGCAATTCATCGGATGAGCAGAAAATAGCTCTTCCATTTCCGAGGATAACTGTGATTTTTCCATACTAGTATGGTATTATGAAAAGGGATCTGTACAGACGGAATAAGGAGGGCGCCATATGAAAAAATGGTATGATGAGGAATATCAGTTTGAAATTGAGGTCATCGGGTTCCTGCGAGGGGATCATACCGAGCGGTATTGCCGAAATGGAGAGGAGATTGGGGACAAATACACCTGCACCTATGGCTGCCCGGTCAATGAACAGGGATATGGGATCTGCTCCAAACTGATGATGATCCTGTTTCCCACCATGGAAGCCGTCCGCAGCGGCGGAGATTTGGAAAACATCGGGGGAGATGGGAAATACAGCAAAAACTTCGTCTGTCCGGACGGCTGTGTGTTATTCCGACTGACGGCGACTCCCCTGGGAAACGAGAATTTTTATAAGGGCAGGTTCTCTGAATAAAACAGCGAATCCCTCCCAGACGCATCAATAACACAGGCTGCCGGAAATTCCGGCAGCTTGTGTTTGCTTTTTTTACAGATCAGAGGGGACAAACTGGCTGTTATACAGCTCGGCATAGAAACCGCCCTTTGCAAGGAGCTGTTCGTGTTTTCCCTGTTCCACAATATGCCCATCGCGCATGACGAGGATACTGTCCGCGTTTTTGATGGTGGAAAGCCGGTGCGCTACAATAAAACTGGTGCGCCCCGCCATCATCTTTTCAAAAGCGCGCTGGACGCGGATTTCCGTACGGGTGTCGATGCTGCTGGTCGCCTCGTCCAGAATCAGCATCGGCGGATCGGTCAGCATAATCCGCGCAATGCACATCAGCTGCTTTTGCCCCTGGGAGAGGTTTCCCCCATCCTCGGCCAGAACGGTGTCATACCCCTGCGGCAGACGGCGGATAAAGCTGTCCGCATGCGCAGCCTTTGCTGCCGCCGCAATTTCCTCAAGCGGGGCGTCCGGTTTGCCGTAGGCGATGTTGTCGCGCACCGTGCCGGCAAACAACCAGGTATCCTGCAAGACCATCCCATACATCCCGCGCAGGCTGGCGCGGGTGACATCCCGGATATCCGTTCCATCCACCAGGATTTCTCCCCGCTTCGGGTCATAAAAGCGCATCAGCAGGTTGATAATCGTGGTCTTGCCGCATCCGGTCGGGCCGACAATCGCAATCCTCTGCCCCGGCTGCGCGTGCAGGTTCAGGTTTTCAATCAGAGGTTTGGTTTCGCTATAAGAGAAAGATACATCCTGAAGCTGTACGCTGCCCTTGCAGTGTTCGAGCACCTTCGGGCTTTCCTCCGCTTCCTCCGGTTCGTCCAGTACGGCAAACACCCTGCGCGCACAGGCAAGCGCCGCCTGAAATTCCGTAATGACGCCGGAAATTTCATTAAACGGCTTGGTGTACTGGTTTGCATAGGTGAGGAAGCAGGAGAGCTGCCCAACCGTCAGGCGGCCGCTGATGACGCTCAGGGCGCCGACGATTCCAACCGCGGCATAGACCACGGAGTTGACAAACCGGGTGCATGGGTTTGTCAGCGCGGAATAAAACTGGGCTTTGACCCCGCATTTGTAGAGCCTCTGGTTGATTTCTTCAAATTCCTCCTGGGCGCGTTCTTCAAAGCTGAACGCCTTGACAACTTTCTGGTTGCCGATCATCTCGTCAATATAACCGCTGAGCTCTCCTTTAGTCGCAGACTGTTCCCGGAACATATTATAGGTTCCCTTGGCAATAAAGGAGGCCACAAAAAAGGAAAGCGGGGTCAAGACCACGACGACCAAAGCGATCGGGATATCGACATAGAGCATAAAGCCCAGCGTCCCCACAATGGTGATGATCCCGGTAAAAAGTTGGGAAAAGCCCTGGAGCAGGCCGTCGGAAATCTGGTCGATATCATTGGCGACACGGCTGATCAGATCGCCATGGGGATGGGAATCTATATACGAAAGAGGGACGTCCTCCAATTTTTCAAAGACCGCTTTGCGCAAATCCCGCACGGTGCGGTAGGTTACCGTATTGGTACACAGGGTCATCAGCCATTGGAACACGGCAACCCCCGCCACCGTTGCCGCAAGCCAGATCAGCAGGGAAAACACATTTTTAAAATCCACCTGTCCCGGCCCGATGATATAGTCGATGGCGTTTCCGCTGATGACCGGCGCAAGCAAAGTCAGGGATACGCTTGCCACAGCCGAAAACAACGCTCCGGCGAGATAGCCGCGATAGGGCTTTGTAAAGGACAGCAGTCGTTTTAAGGTACCATCTTTTCTCATCTTGACGCCTCCTCTGCAGAGAGCTGGGAGAGACAGATCTCCCGGTAAACTTCACAGGATTCAAACAGGGCCTCATGCGTACCGATTCCCGCGACTTCCCCATCGTCCAGCACGACAATCTTATCCGCATTTTTGACGGTATTTGCCCGCTGGGAAACCATAAACACCGTCATATCCTGCGTCTGTCTGCGAAGCGCACGCCGCAGGGCTGCATCCGTCGCAAAATCCAAGGCGCTTGCACTGTCATCGAGAATGAGGATTTTCGGGGAACCGACCAGCGCCCTCGCTATGGTCAGGCGCTGCTTTTGGCCTCCGGACAGGTTCTTTCCCCCTTGGAGAATTTTGGAATCCAGTCCTTCTGGAAGTTTCTTGACAAACTCACCGGCCTGCGCAATCTCCAGCGCATGCCAGATCTGTTCGTCCGAGGCGTTTTTATCCCCCCATTTCATATTTTCCCGGATTGTTCCGGAAAAGAGCACCGCCTGCTGAGGGACGACCCCAATCTGGGTGCGGAGCTGTGCAAAGGGGTATTCCCGGACGTCCACCCCATCCACAAGCAAAGCCCCTGTACTGACATCGTAAAACCGTGGAATCAGGCTGACAAGCGTAGACTTACCCGCTCCGGTGCCGCCAATGACGCCCACCGTCTCCCCCGGAGATACAGAGAGCGTCACATGTTCGAGTGCGGATTCCTCAGAGCCTGCATAGGTGAAAGAGACGTCTTTCCACTCCACTCTGGGTGCGCCTGACACTGGATGGACTTCCGTTTTCCCCGGCACAACGGAAGGCTGTACCGCAAAAATCTCATTAACCCGCGCTGCGGAAGCCGCCGCACGGGTAAAGATCACAACCAGGTTGGCCACAACCACCATAGCCAGCATGATCTGGGTCATATAGTTGACCAGCGCAATCAGTTTGCCCTGTGTCAGCGCCCCTCCGTCTACTTGATAGCCTCCAAACCAGATAATCGCGACAATGGCAAGATTTACAATGATATAGGTCAGGGGATTGAGCAGGGCAGAGAGTTTCCCCACACGGATGGCCGTGTTGCTCTGGGTGTCGCAGGCCTCGGAAAAACGCTTTTTTTCGGTTTCCTGGCGGGAAAAGGCTCGGATGACGCGCACACCCTCCAGATTCTCACGGGTAATCAGGGAAATTTTATCCAGAAGACGCTGTACCACCTTGAAAAAAGGAATGGAACGGCTCATGATCAGGTACAAAGCCAGAGCAATCAGCACCATGGCGGCCAGAAAAATCCCGGACATCTTCCAGTCAATCGAAATCGCCATCACCGTGGCGCCGATGACCAGGAACGGCGCGCGGATGACCAGACGGATCAACATTGCCACCGCAGTTTGCAGCTGGTTGACATCGTTGGTAATACGGTTAATCAGAGACGGCGTGCCGATGCGGTCGATTTCCGCATGGGACAGCGCGGAGATGTGCCGGAACAGATCATTGCGCATCACCGTTCCGACCCCCTGCGACGCCTTGGACGCAAAATACTGGCACACCAGCGCACAGCAAAGCCCCACCACGCCGAGCAGAATCATCATGCCGCCCATACGCAGGACGTAACCCGTATCCCCGTTTGCCACGCCGACGTCAATGATCTGCGCCATCACCAGCGGGACAATCAGTTCAAAAACCGCCTCCGTTAATTTGAACGCAGGACCGATGGTTGCTTCTTTGAGAAACCCTTTCAGATATTTCCCCAATAACTTGACCATTGTTCTGTTCATTCCCTCTCTTGCTATTTTGAAAACAGTCCTGTATCATAAAGAGAAGCCTTTTCCTGATACAGGGAAACAGACTTTCCGCTGTCTATTATAGCATGACTATAACCATATGAAAAATATTCCATTCATATACTTTCTATAGTTTTCTAATATAGTTTATCCATTTCCAACCCACACAATTGCATCAAGCGTCCAAAATATCGGGTGCATTTTTATGGAAGGAGGGACTTGCTGTGGATTTCAAACAACTCTCTTATTTCTGTGCGATTGCAGAAGAGGGGAACATCACTGCAGCGGCCAAACGCCTGCATATCTCCCAGCCGCCGCTCTCCCATCAGCTGATGCTGCTGGAGGAAGAACTCGGTGTTTTGCTGCTTGAACGGGGTGCGCGCAAGGCACGCCTGACCGACGCCGGGCGCATCCTCTATGAACGTGCGCAGAACATCCTTGCCCTGACCTCCACGGCAAAACAGGAGATGCTGGCGCTCGGCGCGGGACGAAGGGGGACCCTGCGACTTGGCACCATCTCCTCTTCCGGGGCAGTTTTGCTGGGAGAAAGAGTCCGGGCATTTCACGATCAGTTTCCGGACGTCCGCTTTGAAATCCAGGAGGGCAACACCTTTGAGCTCATTGATCTGCTCTCAGACGGCGTCATTGACATCGCTATTGTCCGTACGCCCTTCCGCGCACCGGACTGCGAGAGGATTGAACTCACCGCAGAACCAATGGTCTTTGCCGCCCAGGAACGCTATTTTGACGATCCATCCGCTCCCTGCGTCCCGCTCAGTGCGCTGTGTAAAAAACCCTTGGTCATCTACCGCAGGTTTGAACAGCTTATCCGGGAAACGCTCAAAGCAGAACAGATGGAACCGGATATCCTCTGTCTCAACGACGACGCCCGTACTTCCCTGATGTGGGCGGCAGCCGGGCTTGGCGTTGCGGTTGTCCCACAGTCTATCTCCACAATTTTCGGAGGAAGACAGGGGTTTGCCTGCAAACAAATTGCGGACAAACGGCTGGAAACTAAAATTACTGCCATATGGAAAAAAGACGGTTACCTTTCTCCGATTGCGAAGGGATTTCTTGCCTTTTTTGCGTGGGAAGAACAACAAAAACTGCCCAGTCAAGGGCAGAAAGGATGAAAACCATATGAGCTGGACCCTACAGGAACTCTTTGCCCGAAAATCTGTGCGCGTTTATGAAAAACAGCCGATTGCACAAACAGAAAAAGAAGCGATTCTCCGCGCCTCCCTGGAAGCGCCGACCGCCGGCAATATGACCATGTTCACGATTCTGGATATCACGGATCCATCCCTGAAAGAACAGCTTGTCAAAACCTGCGACAATCAGCCTTTTATTGCAAAGGCCCCGCTCGTCCTTGTCTTTCTGGCAGATTATCAGCGGTGGTACGACGCCTATTGTTATGAACAGGCGGAAGGGAAATCCCCCCGTCTGCCTGACACCGGGGATCTGATCCTCGCTGCCTGCGACGCCCTGATTGCCGCGCAAAACGCCGTAGTTGCAGCGGAGAGCCTTGGGATCGGCTCCTGCTATATCGGCGATATCCTGGAAAACTTTGAGCAGCATCAAAAGCTGTTCCACCTCCCCAAATATGCCCTCCCTGTGGCGATGCTCTGCTTTGGATATCCGACACAGCAGCAGAAAACCCGGATGAAGCCCGCCCGGTTTGACTCCAAATACATTGTTCACGAAAATACCTATTCACGGGCAGACAGAGAAACGCTTCGCGCGGCATTTACCGAACGCGCACAGAGGGCTGGAAAGCCGGATTACAGTTATTCTCAGGAAATCCGAAACATGATGCAGCGCAAATACGAATCGGACTTTTCAAGGGAGATGAGCCGATCCGTTCACGCCATGCTCAAAAGCTGGTGTTCCCAGACATGATCTCCGTATTTCCGCGTAGAAAAAAACACAGGGCAAAAGCCCTGTGTTTTTTCTATGCCTTATAAGCCGTTTGGATTCTTCCGGATAAAATTCCAGGAATCCTCGCACATCTTATCAATGCTGTATTCCGCTTTAAACCCGAGTTCTCGCTTTGCTTTGGAAGCGTCCGCAAAACTAACCGGCAAATCCCCGGCACGTCTGGGGCCCACTACGTAGGGAAGCTGTTTTCCACACGCCTTTTCAAATGCATGGAGGACTTCTAATACGCTGTATCCTTTTCCTGTTCCAAGATTATAAATAAATACGCCTCTGTCCTTTAGAGCTTTTTCTACCGCTTTGAGATGCCCGCGTGCTAGATCGACCACATGGATATAGTCGCGGATCCCCGTCCCATCCGGCGTGTCATAGTCGTCCCCGTAAACATTCAGATGGTCAAGCTTTCCAATGGCCACCTGAGAAATATATGGCAGCAGATTATTGGGAACCCCGTCCGGATCTTCCCCCAGCAGCCCGCTTGGATGGGCGCCGATCGGGTTAAAGTAGCGCAGCAAAACCACAGAAAATTCCGGATCCGCCGTATGGATATCGGTCAGGATTTGCTCCAGCATCACTTTTGTCCATCCATAGGGGTTGGTCGCGCTGCCTGCCGGCATTTCCTCTTTCAACGGTGGCACAGATTTCTCCCCGTATACGGTCGCAGAAGAACTGAAGACAAACCGCTTAACATTGTGACGTTTCATCACCGAACACAAAACCAGAGTACCCGTCAGGTTATTATGGTAATATTCAATCGGCTTTTGTACGGATTCTCCGACCGCTTTCAGCCCGGCGAAGTGGATGACCGCATCAATGTTATGCGCTGTAAAAATACGTTCCACTGCCTCTTCGTCCAGCAGGCTGTCCGGATAAAAGGCCACCTGCTTTCCTGTAATCTGCCCAATCCGACGTACCGCCTCTTCTTTGCTGTTGCTCAGGTTATCCACAATTACCACCTGGTGCCCTGCTTGCAACAATTCCACACAGGTATGGCTTCCTATAAAGCCGGCTCCGCCGGTAACTAAAATTGTCATAGATTCCACTTCCCTATTGACTGCGTCTCATAAAATTATATGCAGTGTACCATAATTTAAAAATCCCGTCAAATTCATGGTTTCTCTACTTTTCTTTTTCGCTCTCTGTTTTATAATAAAATTATAGAAAACCTCCCGCGAAAAGAAAATGATTTCACTCCGGTTTTCAAGTATTGCTGATTTACTTTTATTGTGTTCATCTTCTGCGCAATCATGTATACAAAGCTATTTTACAGTACAGGGAACCAGGTTTCAATCCCAAATAGAAAGGAAATTCCTATGCTAAACGTTACTTTTGAAGATATCCGAAACAACGAAGAAATAAAAACATATATCAGCGCGGCTGATAAGGCCCTCTCTGAACTTGGATATACCGAACACTCCTTCGCCCATGTTACCCGCTGCGCAGAGGGTGCAAGCAGTATTTTACGGAGACTTGGATACGATCAGCGGGAATGCGAACTGGCTCAGATTGCCGGATACATCCATGATATCGGGAATATCATCAACCGGGTAGATCATGCGCAGAGCGGCGCAGTGATGGCTTTCCGAATTTTAGACAAACTCGGTATGGAACCATCGGAAACTGCCCGTATTATCTGCGCAATCGGGAACCACGATGAATCCACCGGCGTGGCGGTCAGCGCCATTTCTGCGGCGCTCATCCTGGCTGATAAAAGCGATGTCCGGCGTTCCAGAGTTAGAAACAGCGATATTGCCTCCTTTGACATCCATGACCGGGTAAACTTTGCCGTAGAAAAATCCAATCTGGAACTGGATACCCAGCACAGCGTCATCACCCTCTTTTTGGAAATTGATACCACACTTTCCTCAGTAATGGATTACTTTGAAATCTTTCTCAAACGGATGCTGCTCTGCCGCAAGGCCGCAGAGTACCTCGGGCTGAAGTTCCGTCTAAATATTAACGGATTGTCCATGCTTTAACAAACAGGTAAAATTTAGGATAGAAAATTGTCGATTTTTGTCGATTTATGCGTTATACTGAAATTATCCCAAAAAAGAGGGGACTTTCAGTATGAAACGGTTTTTATATAGTCTTTTCCTTACAACTTCCCTGGCCTGCTTTTTATTCCCCTGCTCTGCCATGGAAAATTACAGCGATTCCTTTTCGTCGAAAATCCCATCCGAAATTGCCTCTTATCAAGGGACATACCAACTGGTAAGCGGGCTGTTTTCCTCCATTGGATGGAGCCCGCCGGATTCGGACGGCCTTTTGCTGACGCAAAATTCCTCCAGTGCTTCCGTAACCTATCGTATTTCCGGCGCTGATTCTATCCAATTTTCTTTTTATACCCCTTTTGCACCATTTGCAGCGCCGGATACAGAAGAACCGGAAAAATACAGCATTGGATATGAACTTTCCAGTGCTGTTTCCGGTGGGGAATTTCAGGTTGCAAACGCGTGCAGACTCTACTACTGCCCCAGTACGCAGGAGATCTTTTTCTCTGATTCCGGGCAGTGGAACCGAGTAATCTATGACTGGAACGACTACTGTTACCGTGCTCAAACCGCGTCTCCCTCTAATCATCTGACAGGGCTGTTCTGTAATCTGTATACCTCTGCGGACGGATCCAATTATCAACCTGCCGATTACCGGATCATCAATGTCCACTGCGCAGTGCAGGACGGCGTCTCTACTGCACTTTGCTATCAAAATGCCACGGCATCCCTCCCTGCGGGTACCAACTATATCCGGCTGGAACTGACTGGCTGCGGCCGAGTGCCGGACAATACGGGCGAACGGCTCCCCTATGATCAAAATCAAAATATCGCCCTTGCCCAAGTGAGTTTTTCAGGTTCCGGATTGATTGTCGGATCTCCTGCTGCCGTCCCCTCTTCTCCTGAATCGTCCTCTTCCAGCCGGCCGCAAAAAGGCTCGTCTTCCTCTTCCTCCAAAAAGCCATCTTCCAAGAGGCCCTCCAAAACAGAAGGCATGCCCAAGTATGACGGTACTGGTACAATCCTGCCTGGAACAGAAAAATCTCCCGCAACTTCCGGGCAGGAACAACAGCAGACAGATACCCCGCAAAATTCAGAAAATAGCTCTGCCATTCAAACGCAAATTGGCCTCCCGTCAAAAGAACGGGCGGCCAATTTAGGATATTTGTATATGACTGTGTGCATTCTTGTCGTGGCGGGCGTCTGCGGCTATTGTCTCTACCGCCAAAAACGTACTGAAAAAGAAGAAAAACAAAAACCGCCTAAAGCTTAATTCCCCGGCTGCCGAAAATCTCGGCAGCTTTTTTCATATCCTCTTCCGCAGGTTCTGGCACATCGGTTAAGAAATAGGGGCGGTTCAATTCTTTCCACTTATACTCCCCCATCTTGTGGAACGGCAGAAGTTCCACCTTCTTAATACAAGCGAAATCCTTCAGGAAATCCGCCATTTTTTCCAGCATCTTAAAATCCAGCGTATATCCTGGTACTACAACATGGCGAATCCAGACATCCATTCCCCGCTCTTCCCGGTAACGTAAGGTTTCCAGTGCATTGCGGTTGGAAGCACCGGTAATTTTTTCACACATGGCATTATCAATGGATTTGATATCAAGCAAAATCAGATCTGCCTTGTCCAAAGTGTCCCGTACCATCTCTACAGGTATAATGCCGGAGGTATCCAGGGCTGTATGCAGCCCGTGTTCATGGCAGCCGTCCAGAATTTCTGCACAAAATTCCTGCTGAAGCAGGGGTTCTCCTCCCGAGATGGTAACGCCGCCCTTTTCAATAAAATTACGGTAGGTAACAATATCATCCACCATTTCTCCCGCAGTAACTATTTTTCCGCCGTCAAAGGCCCAGGTGTCCGGATTATGGCAGTAAAGACATTTCAGAGGACATCCCTGTACAAACAAAACATAGCGGATCCCTGGTCCATCAACGGAACCAAACGATTCAATCGAATGGATTCTTCCTGTAATTTCCCTGTTCATAAATGACCCCCCCGGTTTATTACAAAAAAAGAGAGGAGCACCGCAAAACTCAAATTATCCTGCGGCGTCCCCCTTTTTTACGGTAGTTTAAAAACGTGTATGGAATGTCCGGTTAATAACATCCATCTGCTGTTCTCTGCTGAGCTTAATGAAGTTTACTGCATATCCGGACACGCGGATCGTCAGCTGCGGATACAGCTCAGGATGATCCATTGCATCCAGCAAAACTTCCCGATTCATGACATTGACGTTGATGTGGTGGCCTTCTTCTTTGAAATATCCATCGAGCAGTCCGACCAGATTTTCTGCCCTCTGATCTTCACTCTTTCCAAGCGCCCCCGGTACAAT
>CALDJI010000262.1 GCA_937901805.1 uncultured Clostridia bacterium
CAAATGGAGCCGCTATGAGCCGGAAGAAAAAGCGGTCGTTATTTTCTATGCGTCCATTTACGGCAACACGGAGAATGCAGCGAATGTTCTGGCGTCCATGCTCTCTGAGGCAGGTATCCATAACGTGAAGATGTATGATGTTTCCAGCACGCATGTTTCCCATGTAATTTCAGAATCCTGGCGTGCAAGCCATCTTGTTTTTGCCGCTCCTACCTATAATATGAATCTCTATCCTCCTATGGAAAATGCTATCCGCGATATGAAGGCGCTGAATCTGCAAAATCGTACCGTTGCTGTCATGGATAATGGCTCTTGGGCAAATGTTTCCGGCAAGCAGATGAGATCTCTTCTTTCTGAAATGAAGGATATGCATGTTCTTCAAAGCGGAGTTTCTCTGGCATCTTCTCTGAAAGAAAATCAGACAGAAGCAATAAAAAACCTCTGCGATGAAATCGTTTCTTCTTTCCACTAATAAAAAACAATGAAACAAAGAAAGCCCCCGGCATATGCCGGGGGCTTTCTGCTTGCAGCAAGGGGGGATTAGTCGCAGCAGCCGCATCCGCCACAGTTGTTTCCACAACCGCAGCCACACCCATTATTGTTGTTGCCAAAACCGCCGAAGCCGTTTCCGCAGCAGCAGAAGAGAAGGATGAGGATAAGTATCCAGCAACAGCAATCTCCGCCAAAACCTCTACCACAATTCATAATCAATTGCCTCCTTTAATAAGTGCTTACACAGTATACTATGTGCCGGCCTAAAAAGTGGTTACAAGGTTTTCCCTGTCCATTACGATTTTTTATTTTCCTATAAAATCATGAAAAAAGAAGATATCGATAGTATTTTTAACATACAGAGAGATATTTTGAATTATTAAAATTTAAAAAGACTGTTTTGACTTTTATTAACTTTGACTTTTACTGACTATTAACTATAATAGAATCATAAGGTCAAGAAAGGTCAAATAGGAGGGGTGAAATGAAACAAAGCGATTTGATTGCTCAGGCAATATTGGATCTGATGAACCAGGCCAATGGAACGGCAGAAATCCAGCGCAATGAACTTGCACAGAAGATGGGGTGCGTGCCCAGCCAAATCAATTACGTCCTGACTTCACGTTTTACTCCGGAACATGGGTACATGATTGAGAGGGGGCGGAGGATATATTCGTATTACCCGTGTGAATCTTGATTCCGGAAACGCATTTATGCATATCATTAATTCGATAAGGGAAACCATTGATTTACCAAGTGCAAGGGCAATGATATCCAACCTATATGGTCAAAAGTTGATTTCATTGAAAGCTGCGCAGCTGATGATGGCAGCAATCTCGGACAGTGCCTTAAAATATGTCCATAGTGGGGTGCGAGATATTGTTCGTGCTTCAATTTTTAAACAAATGTTGTTAAAACTTGTATAGCCGCCAACAATAAATTGGGAAAGGAAGGGTTTGAATGCTTTGTCAACGCTGTAAACAAAAAAATGCCACTACCTATTATACACAGAATAT
Source organism: uncultured Clostridia bacterium (assembly GCA_937901805.1). Lineage (GTDB taxonomy): Bacteria > Bacillota > Clostridia > Oscillospirales > Ruminococcaceae > Pseudoruminococcus_B. The sequence goes on from CALDJI010000262.1 coordinate 1,509, forward strand.
TAATGGAGAGAAAAAAGAGATTGCACTATGCGATGACTGTGCAAAAGAGCTGTCGGGAGGATTTCATTTCTTTGATCCGTTCTCTTTTTCCTTGGATAATTTCTTTTCTCAGCTGTTGACTCCTCATACGAAAACAGCGGGAACACAGAATGGAGGAGCAACAAAATGCCCGGTTTGCGGAACAACGCTTTCCGAAATTTCCCGTGCCGGGAAAGTGGGATGCCCTGAATGTTATCATACCTTTTCCGCGTCTTTAATGCCCTCTATCCAGCGTATCCATGGTCAGACGCAGCATACAGGGAAAGTTCCCCGCTCTGCGGGAACACATCTGAGGTTGCAAAGCAGAATCACGGAACTGGAATCCAAACTCCGTCAGGCAATTGGAGAACAGAGGTTTGAAGAGGCTGCAAAATTGAGAGATGAAATTGCTTCTTTGAAAGAGCAGGTGGAACATCATGACTAAATGGTACGAACAGCAGGAAAAAGATCACGATATTGTTTTAAGTACGCGGGTACGTTTGGCGAGAAATGTCAAGGAGTTTCCCTTTGTGGCACATATGAGCCTTTCACAAAAAAACAGCCTGATTGAGCAGGTGTGGAATGCAGTCAGCCAGGCCCATTTCGGGGAAAGCATGAAATTTCAAAAGATCGAAATGGATACTCTTACTCAGGAACAGGCGCTTTCTCTATCTGAACGGCATCTTATCAGTCCGGAATTTGTCGGGCAAAAACAAGGAAGCGCTCTGCTTCTTTCGGGAGATGAATCCGTATCCATCATGTGTAATGAGGAAGATCATTTGAGAATTCAGGTTTTAAAAAATGGATTGGATTTTGATCATGCTTACGAATTGGCCAGCCAAATAGACGACTTGATTGACGAAAGTCTGAATTATGCTTTTGATGAGCACTTGGGATTTCTCACACAGTGTCCAACAAATCTGGGAACCGGTTTGCGTGCTTCGGTTATGCTTCATCTGCCTATGATTGAGCGCAGTGGATTGCTTTCAAGGCTGAGTAATTCTCTTTCCAAAATGGGGCTTACTATCCGCGGGACATATGGAGAGGGGAGTAAAGCGAAAGGTTCCCTTTATCAGATTTCCAACCAGATTACCCTGGGTATTTCAGAAAGAGAGACGATTGGAAAACTGAGAGAGATTATTTTCTCTGTCATAGAGCAGGAATCGGCATTGCGGGAACAATCCAAACAAAACCCCCATTTCATTGATGTCGTACGGCGGGCTTTGGGAACAGTTTCCTATGCCTATTTGATTTCAGGAGAAGAGGCAATGCAGTTATTGTCATCCGTCCGTTTGGGGGTGTCCTGCGGGCTAATTCAGGAGATGACGATTCATGATATAAACGAACTGGAAAATGAGATCTTCAGCGCGACCTTGCAGTGTGCAGGATATCGGGATGCACAGGCTCGCGATCATGCCCGTGCACAGCTGATACAGAAAAAAATAAACAAGGTATAAGAAACCCATAAGGAGGGACTTTAATTTATGTTTCGATTCAGTGGATTTACAGAAAGGGCAAATGCAGCGCTCAATTTAGGTGTTGATACAGCATCAGATCTTGGCCACAATTATATAGGCAGCGAGCATATTTTAATTGGGCTGCTTAAGGAGGGCAATGGTGTTGCCGCGTCTGTTCTTCAGTCAAAAGGGGTTACCGCCGAGGCTGTTGAAGAACGTCTGGTACAGATGGTTGGCAAGGGGATTCCGAGCCGCCTGACTCCAAATGATTTTACGCCCCGCTGTAAACGGATTTTGGAAATGGCAGTGATGGAGGCACGCGGGCTTGGACATAATTATGTTGGAACGGAACATGTCCTGATGGCAATCCTGAAAGAAGGGGAGAGCTATGCGGTAAAATTTCTTATTGAGGAAGGTGTCAATCCCCAGGATATCTATGCCGAATGCCTGGAAGCAGTTGGTTCTCAAGAGCCGGAACAGGGGTATGGCAGTTCCTCTCAGGTTTCGAAGAAAAGCTCTACCAAAAACCTGGATCAGTTTGGCCGTGATCTGACTCAGATGGCGAAAAATGGAGAACTCGATCCTGTAATTGGCAGAGATAAGGAAATTGAGCGCGTAATTCAAATCCTTTCCCGCCGTACTAAAAACAACCCCTGTCTGATTGGCGAACCCGGTGTA
>CALDJI010000263.1 GCA_937901805.1 uncultured Clostridia bacterium
GGGATCGATGTGTTTGAAGCGGAACCCCCTCTGGACACAAACCATCCGCTCCTCCACTCCAAAAACACCTTGGTCACCCCGCATGTCGCCTTTGCCTCCGCCCAGTCAATGGAAGCCCGCGCACATATTGTCTTTGACAATATTGCCGCCTGGATAGAAGGCCATCAGAAAAATATTATCCTGTAATTTTCCTATCCCCGCGAGACTGGAACTTCCTTCTCGCGGTTTTTTCAAAAATCCCCCTCCAGCAGACGATCCTCTACATGGATTAACTTCCCATCCCGGAAGTATAAACGGGGTACCCGGCGGCTGATGACGGTAGTAATTTCCGGCTCAATGGTTCCGGCATATACTGCCGCTTCTCCGCAGGAAATTTCTTCTGTACCATCTCTCCCATAAATGGTGACCAGATCGCCGACACATGCATCTTCTACTTCTGTAATATCCGCCATCATCATGTCCATACAGATGTTTCCGATAACCGGAACCCGTTTTCCTCTGACCAGCAGCACCCCCTGATTAGAGTTCCTGCGGCTGTATCCATCGGTATACCCGCAGGAAACAACGGCCACTCTGGTTTTCCGCTTTGCAATATAAGAAGAAGAGTATCCGACACATTCTCCTGGTAAAACCGTCCGAATCATAGCGATTCGCGACTTAAGCTGGAAAATCGGCTTTAAGGGAGGAATCCTTTTTTGTATTTCACCCGGGCAGACTCCCCTTAACCCATAAATCAAACTCCCAACGCGTACCATATCCATTGATAATTCCGGATAGTTTATCGCCCCGCCCGTATTGCACAGATGGCATAAATCCACTTGAAACCCCCGTTCAGCAAGCTGGTTTCGGATCATGACAAAACGGCGGTACTGTTCATAACATTCCTGCTTACTCTGTTCATCATAGGTCAGGGAATGGTAGAGATGAGAGAACATCCCATTAAAATGGAGATTTTGCAGGGAAAAGGCAGAGAGGATTTCTTCGACTGTCCGCCCCATCCGCGTTTGATCTCCAAGGCTGTCAAAACCCAAACGGTTCATTCCGGTATTTATCTTAATATGACAGTTTACTTGTACGGCATCCTGTTTGGCACATCTATCCAGCTGCTGTGCATAATCCAGACATCCCACTGTCTGCGTCAGAGAATATTTTGAGAGCAGAGAGGCGTACCGCGGATCTGTTAACCCCAATATGAGAACCGGCTTTTCCACTCCGTTTTTCCGCAATTCAATCGCCTCTGCAAGACAGGCGACCGCAAACCAGTCCACACCGCATTCCCGTTCTAAAACCGGGGCCAGATAGGCGGCTCCATGTCCATAGGCATCGGATTTAAGGACTGCCATCAGTTTTGTCCCCGCGGGAACAATTTGTTCACGGATAACACGGCAAGATTCTATCATTCTGTCGAGATCGATTTCTGCCCAGACACGCTCAATGTATTCCTTATTTTTTTGCATAGTAAAATCTCCCCTTTGTAAAAACTCCCTTTCCATCATACCCTCCATAAACAGTGAATACAATCAAAAATCGAATTCCATTCGACAAAAAATCCAATGCAAATTTGTAAAGAATTTCTAATAAAACCCTTTTAAGTAAAAAATTATTTGTTTCCAGGCAATGAATCCATGCTATCCTGGAAAAGGAGGGAAAGCTTATGCAAATTGCAGCTGCAATTTTAATTGAAAACCAAAAAGTATTCATCTGCCAAAGAGCCGATGCTGGAAACTGCGCAAACTTATGGGAATTTCCAGGTGGAAAATTGGAAACAGGCGAGACATTGGAGGAATGTGTCGTCCGTGAATGCGAAGAGGAGCTTGGAATCCGAATTCAGGTAATCCGGCAGCTCGCCGTCTCCACCTACCAGTACCCGGATAGGAAAGTAGAGATTACCTTCTTTCTGGCAGAACGAATGCAGGGCGAACCGGAGATCCGGGTTCATCAGCAAATCCAGTGGGTTACTGCATCCCAGCTCCCCGGATATGATTTTTGCCCTGCAGATAGAGATCTCGTCGCCCAGCTATCCAAAAACCTGCCCCTGTAAGCAGTTCCAGACAAAACGGTTAGCCATGTCCTTGCAAAAACCCCCGGAGACTAGGTCTCCGGGGGTTTTCTTATTTCTGTTCTGTTTCAGATTTTTTTGTTTCCACAGCTTTTTTCTTTGCCATGCCGTCGCGACCGGTTGTTGTCAGTTTCCGCTGGATATGGCGCATTTCCTGCACGGACTTTTCCAGAAAATCAATCATCTTTTTTGTGTTCGGCTTAAAATTATAATCGAATTCCCCGGCAAATTCCACAACCTGCCCGTTAAAGCCTTTTTTGAACCGGTATACTCCGTAATTCGGACTGTTTTCATCCTGATAATTGGGAATTCCCTGGAAGTCATAGAGGAACCCGCCGTTTTCCACCGCCCACTGGATCATCGTCCACTGCATGATATGATTTGGCATAACATTGCGCATCTGATTATCCGACGCACCGTATACATAACAGGTCTTGCCCGCATACTGGGTTGTAATAGCCCCGGAAACCGGCTTTCCTTCATAATAGCAGATATACAGCCGGCAGTGTTCTTCCCCAAGCGCCTTGAGCATCCGCACAAAATACTCTTTCGGGCGGATAATAAACCCATCGCGATCGCCCGTCACTTTCATCAGTTCATAAAAGTCGTCGATTTTATCCGGACCGCAGACCTTACATTCAACCCCTTTACGCTGGGCAAGCCGGATATTGTATCTCCATTTGCTGTGGAAGCTCGCCAGCAGTTCTTCGGGCGTCTTATTTTCAATATCCAGCATATAGTTGTTTCTTGTCTGGATAGTCGTAAAATCGGCCATGTTGGGGACAAATTCAAATCCGAGTTTCTTTGCCATGGCTATAAACTTATCATCCGATGCAAGAATATAGGGATCGATTTTAAATTGATAGGATTTGTATTTTTTTGCAAGCGTTTTGGCCCCTTCCAGCAGATCTGCCAAAACTGCCTCATCATGCAAATCACAGACCGGACCGCGCGGGGAATACAGCAGAGTCGCCCCCACTACCGGCACCTTCTTTATTAAAACCAGCATGGAGCCGACAATCTTCCCGCTGCCGTCCCTTGAGACTACCGCTTCGTGCCCCCAGTTAAACTTGACGTCACACCAGCGCAGGGACTGCATAAAACTGCCTGCACGGTGGTTTTTTACAAAGGTTTCATATTCTTCTCGGACTTCGGGTTTTGTGAGGTCCAATATTTCCAAAGCTGACAACTCCTTCGCTGTGACGGATGTCCCTGATTTTCTCTAATGAATCAAACAGCCTGCCGTATCAGACAGGCTGTTTTCCACACGAAGATATTATAACACCCGGCCTATACAGTGTCAATCGAACAACCGGAAACTTCCCGGAGTATACGGACTTTTTCCAAAGATTCCAGACGGTCTATCAGTGGAGTTTTCTTACAGAAATCTCACTCGGCGCTTTCCAGTCCTTTTCTGTGGCCCTGGCAATATCCCCGATGGAGAGCATTCCGCGAATTTTGCTGTCTTCCACAACCGGCAGCCGATAGATATGATATTTTCCCATCAGTCTGAGTGCCTTGGAAATACTTTCCCTGGGCGCGATGCAGCAGGCATCACCGCTCATAATCTCACCCACCCGGCACTGTCCCGGGGATTTCCCTTCAGCAACACAGCGCACAACAATATCCCTGTCGGTCAGCATTCCGCAGAGCGTCTGTCCGCAGACCACCGGGATCGCACCGATTCCATACCGGCTCATCAGCCGGGCGGCATATTCGACACGATCTCCTTCCTGAATACTGACAATCCTGGTTGACATCACTTCACTGACATACATCTGTTTTTTCCTCCTACCGGTTTGATTCTCCAGTAGTGTTGCCGCCTTTTTGCCCAAGTATGCTCAAATTTCTCCAAATCACCTTTGCGCCGCGAAAACCGAATGCACGTACTTTACAAAGTTCAGCCGCATTTTCCTCGGTTACTCTTTCCACAAGATCCTGTGCAAGCGGTTTAAACGGCGCTATCTTCACATTCCGATTCATCGGACAGACGGTCTGGCAGATATCACACCCCCATACAAGGCCGCCCTTTTTTATAAGATCCTGCTCTGTGTCGGAAAGTTCCCTTTTCTTCTGCGTGAGAAAGGAAAGACAGTACTCCTCCCGCAACTGTCCGCCGTTCAGTGCACCGCCCGGACAAAGCCGTTCACAGTTGCCGCAGCCGATACATTCTTTAACCGGAGCATCCTCTACCGGCAGTTCCAGCGTGGTCACAATTTCTCCTAAAAACATCCAGGAACCGTATTCCGGATGGATCAGAAGCGTATTCCTTCCGATAACGCCAAGTCCCGCCCGTGCAGCGATCAGCACCTCGTCAAACGGGGAGATATCCGCAAACGCGGCAAATTCTTCCTCCGGAAACTTCTCGGAAAGATCCAGAACCAACTGTTCCAGCACCTGTCCTGCCACGTTATGATAATCCGGCGCACAGGCATACCTGGACAAATTCCTTCCTGTACTGTATTCCGCAAGCAAGTAGGGAAACCCAAATACAAACACGGTTCTCGCGCAGGCAGGCACACGGGAAACTGCCCGGCAGGGGATCTTCAAATCCTCCGGATGAAACCGGCATGCCCCAAAAACAGGGATTCCCGTTTTTTCGATCAAAGCGGCAATTTCTTGATTCATGTTTCTCCTCCCCGTGGACATAATCAGAACAATCAGAGATTCTTTTTCATATTGTATCATAGTACAAAGATTTCGCACAAGAATCTGACGCAAAACCACTTCCTTTTGCCTGCATCCACAAAAGTGACCGGGGCCGCTTGACACCCTCTTCCCGCAGAGTATAATGGGTAACGAATCCACAGAGGAGTGAGTTTTCAAAATGAAAAAGGGATATCTCTACATCGCGTTGACCACATTGATTTTCAGCACCATGGAAATTGCCATCAAACTGTGCGCGGGGCAATTCCATCCCATTCAAATGACTTTTACCCGTTTTTTTGTCGGCGGACTGGTTTTAATCCCTTTTGCCGTTTCCGCTTTAAAAAAGAAAAAGACTGCCATTCCATTCAAAGACCTGGGCACCTTCGCCCTGCTTGGTTTTATCGGCGTACTGGTAAGCATGTCCCTTTACCAAATGTCTGTGGAAAGCACCCCTGCTTCTGTGGTCGCTGTCTTATTCAGCAGTAATCCGGTATTTGTGACAATTTTTGCTTTTATCCTGCTCAGGGAACCCATTCATAAAAATAATGTGGCCGCCCTGATATTGGAGGTACTGGGTATCCTGGTCATCATCAACCCTCTGCATACAAAATTAAGCGTATCCGGCGTCGTACTCGCTGTGGCTTCCACGCTTTTCTTCGCTCTGTATGGGGTAGCCGGGAAACGCAAATGCGCCCAGTACGGGGGCGTTGTTGTGACCTGTCTAAGCTTCTTATTTGGCGGGTTGGAAATGCTTATCATGATTGGCTTCAGCCATATCCCAGTCATCAGTTCTTCCCTGTCCTCTGCGGGAATGGGATTGTTTTCCTCCATCCCCCTGTTTTCCGGATATTCCCTGGATAATCTGGCAGTCGTTGCTTTCATTTGCCTGATCAACACCGGAGCAGGCTACGCTTTCTATTTTCAGGCAATGGAGGCTACTTCAGCCCAGCAGACCTCCCTGGTATTCTTTTTCAAGCCCATTGTCGCTCCTGTACTTTCCCTTATCATTCTGCATGAAACCATTTCCCTGAACATGTTTTGCGGAATTATTCTGGTGCTCTTCGGCTCTCTTTGCTCCCTGCTTCCGGGACTTCTTGCCCAATATCGGAAAAAGCGATTTACCGCTTCGCCGGTTACCGCGGAAATTGAAAACAAAACTTTCCAATAAGGACGGATATCCGCTATATACCGCTATTCTACCGGCCAGGTGTCCGCATCTTTTGAACTTGGTTATTCTGCCCGCCATCGCATGCGGCTATCTGGATGCCTATACCTACCTTTCAAGAGGCCGAATTTTCTGCAAATCTTTTCTCATAATGGGGGACTAATCCTCTTAAAACCGCTTTCTCACTGCGGCAAGGGGCCTGCTGATTGCCTGTCTTTGTTTAGCTTCTTCCATCTCTATTGGATGCACCAGACCGCGACTATGCACTGCCTTTAAAACAACAATCCTCCGGTAAATTGCCGGAGGATTGTTGTTTTTAAAGGCCTGAAAACGACCGTCCCTCAGAAAAAGATTTGTTAAGGAGTCTTTTTTGCTAAAATATGCGTTTTTCTTTTTGGGTAGTTTTGTTTGCTCCCAGACAGAGGGGAACTGAGCCAAAAAGGATATGCACCCGCTGTCCGGATCGGTATGGGCGTCCCTCATGATTTGCCTTTTCGGAGAGCACATGGCCGCCAGCAGGCAGTACCACCGCCGGCTTTGCCGGTGGTGAGTAAGTGCGCCCTTAGTATCATTAGGAACAAAGGTGCCTTTTTTCTTGTTATCAGTCTTACCTAGCAGTATAATCAAAACATGGCAAATCAGAGTTTATTGTCAATGATAATTGATTTGAAGGGATGTGTAAGTTATGCAGATGTGTCCTTTTTGCAATAAAGTCTATGATGAATCCGAATACACTCATTGTCCATACTGCTCAGGTGAATTAGTAGATGATGATGAAATTCGTCCGTGTCCTGAATGTGGTGGTTGTTTACATTGGAACGGAGAACTGTGGGAATGTTCAAATTGTGACTACTCAGAAGAAGATTAGAAAATCATGTTTTGTCCGGGTAAATGACATTTTCGGGGAACGACAGCACTTTGGGCTGTTGCACCCCTTGTCTGCCTAACAGCAAGCGATGTCAATGGTAAATTGAACGCTTTACTCCGTCATTGACATCCCCCTCTCGGGCTGCTGTTCTCCTCATATATCCATCCTCTTTCGACCACCGCATACATTCACTACCAATGAGCCGCCAGCTACTACGTATTAGGTGGTAGAAACTACCCTTTACATAGTAACACTCAGTTCTATATTTTCCTGAAAAAATGTATCCGCCAGTCCGTAATAGGAACATGCACCGTCGGATAAAAACAAAACCTTGTCCGAAATTTTTTTGCCAGCTGATGTTCATGAGTAACTACAACGATGGTCGTCCCCTGCCCTGCAAGTTCCTGGAGCAGGGAGGCAATCTCCGCTGCAGAACAGGGATCCAGGGCGGACGTTGGTTCGTCAAAACACAAGACTTCCGGATGGAGAGCCAGAGCGCGGGCAATCGCCACGCGCTGCTGTTGCCCTCCCGAAAGCTGATAAGGGTAGTAATCTGCACGTTCGGACAGTCCCACTCGCGCAAGCAATTTCCTGCTCTCCCGCTCTATCTGTCTCTTCCTATCCATCTTTCTTTGTTTCGTGGACATCCATTTTGCCAAGCCGACATTTTGCCAAGCCGTATACTGCGGGAACAGTTCAAAAGACTGGAATACCAGTCCAAAAGAAAAACGGTTTCTTTTGAGCACTTCCCTCTTTTGAACGAAAGAACAGCGGGTATCCAGGAGTATTTTTCCGTTCAGAACAATTTTCCCGCTATCCGGCTGTTCTAAAAAATTCAGACAACGCAGAAGTGTTGTTTTCCCACTACCGGAAGGACCCAGTATGGACAAAATCTGCCCCTGTTCCAAAGTAAATGAAAGCTGGCTGAAGACCTTTGTATCTCCATAAGACTTTGAAATTTCTGAAACTTCTAAAAAACCCATGTGTTTCTCCCCTTACTCCTGAAAATACTGAAGCTTCCTTTCAAAATAGCGAAACAGCAGAGTGAGCATCCCTATAAATAGTAAAAAGTATAATGCTGTAAACAATAACGGCCATAAAAGCCCTTTCTTAAGAAAAATTTCTCCCGCCTTGATTACTTCTGTAATTGCAATGACTCTTGCTAGGGAAGTGTCTTTTACCAGAGTAATTACCTCATTGGACAAAGCCGGCAAAATGCGTTTGACCATTGGAAGAAAGGCAATTTTCACAAATATCTGGATACGAGTCATTCCCAGTACCTGCCCTGCTTCCACCTGACCCCGGGGAATCCCTTGAATACCGCCCCGCAGAATAACCGAAAAATAACAGCTGTAATTAAGCACAAACGCGGCAAGTACAGCTGCCATTCGGCCTGTGTTTCCGCTCCCCCAGAAATTCTGATCAAAAATCAGCCCCGGGCCGTAATAGATAACAATCAACTGTAGGACAAGAGGTGTCCCCCGGATGATCCACACCAGAAATTCTATCAGATACCGTACCGGGCAAAAAGCGGAAAGGGCTTTTTTCCACCATACCGGCTTGTTTCCCGCAAAATGAAAAGGCGCCCATTTATTTCTAGAACAAAAAGCAAGCAAAA
>CALDJI010000264.1 GCA_937901805.1 uncultured Clostridia bacterium
GAGAAGAACGGAAGAGGATAATGCATGGGCGGAAAAAGATGGTGGAAACCATCACCGCAATGGACGTGGACTTTACCAAATGGTACACCGACGTTGTTAAAAAAGCGGAACTGGTCGACTACTCCAGCGTCAAAGGCTGTATGGTCTTCCGCCCGTATGGATATGCAATTTGGGAAAACATCCAAAAGGATCTGGATGCACGTTTTAAAAAGACCGGGCATGAAAACGTCTATATGCCGATGCTGATCCCGGAGAGCCTGCTGCAAAAAGAGAAAGACCATGTGGAGGGTTTTGCCCCGGAAGTGGCCTGGGTTACCCAGGGAGGAAGCGAAAAGCTGTCCGAGCGCCTGTGTATCCGTCCGACTTCTGAAGTACTGTTTTGCGAGCACTATGCAAAAGTAATCAACTCCTACCGGGATCTGCCCAAACTCTATAACCAGTGGTGTTCCGTCATGCGCTGGGAAAAAACCACCCGCCCGTTTTTGAGAAATTCCGAATTTCTCTGGCAGGAAGGGCATACCATGCATGAAACCGCACAGGAAGCCATCGCAGAAACCATGCAGCAGCTGAAAACCTATGAAGAATTCTATCGGGAAACCCTGGCCATCCCGGCTGTAACCGGCCAAAAGACGGAAAAGGAAAAATTTGCAGGCGCGCTTGCCACCTATACCATTGAACCGATGATGCACAATGGCGTGGCTCTGCAGGGAGGCACTTCCCATTACTTTGGGGACGGATTTGCCAAGAGCTTCGGCATTACCTTTACCGGCAGGGACAATACCCTGCAGTATCCGCACCAGACTTCCTGGGGTGTTTCCACCCGCATGATCGGAGCCATCATCATGGTGCATGGGGATGACAACGGGCTTGTTCTTCCTCCGAAAATTGCACCCATTCAGCTTGCCATCATTCCGGTAGCCCAGCATAAACCCGGCGTTCTGGACAAGGCCTATGCGCTCAAAGAACAGCTATCCGAGCATTTCCGTGTAAAACTGGACGATTCCGACAACTCCCCGGGCTGGAAGTTCAGCGAATACGAGATGAAAGGCGTCCCTCTCCGTCTGGAAATCGGACCGAAAGACATTGAGAAAAACCAATGCGTCCTGGTCCGACGCGACACCAGGGAAAAGATCTTCGTCTCTCTGGACAACCTTTTAGAGGAAATCCCAAAAGCGCTCCAAGCCGTCCACGACGGGCTGTACCAGCGCGCATTGGAAAACCTGAAAGCCAAAACCTATACCGCCCACAACTATGAGGAATTTTTGGATATCGCCAAAAACCACCCCGGCTTTATCAAAGCCATGTGGTGCGGAGACCCTGCCTGCGAGGAAAAAATCAAAGAGGAAACCGGCGGAGTCAAATCCCGCTGCATCCCTTTCGAAGAGGAGCACATCTCCGATGTCTGCGTCTGCTGCGGAAAACCGGCAAAACATCAGGTCTATTGGGGAAAACAATATTAATTTGCACAAAGGCGGCGGGATTTTATCCCGCCGCCTTTTTCCTTTTAAAAAAACATCCTTATCGAAACAGTTCCAGAGTATACCCCTTGCTGCGGAGGCCGTCGATGGCCTGCCCCAGGACTTCCGCATTGGTTTTGGAAACCGCATGGAGCAGGTAAATCGCCCCGTCATGGCAGTTGTCCGTAAGCTTTTTCAGGGCGGCAGCCGGTTCCATCTGTTTGTCCGGATCCCAGTCCGCATACGCATAGCTCCAGAACACGCTCTGGTAGTTCAGGCTCTGAAGAAGCGCCAGGGTCTGTTCGCTGAACTCCCCTTTGGGAAATCGAAACAGAGTCATCTCATATTGGAAATGATCCCGGACATATTCATGCAGTTTGAGCACCTCGTCCTGTGCTTGTTCCAAGCTCACTTCGGGCATGGAGGGATGCGACCAGGTGTGGTTCCCCACTGCATGCCCTTCGTCAATCATCCTCTGGACCAGTTCCGGATTGCGTTTCGCATAGTCATAGGTGATAAAGAAAACCGCTTTGGCCTCTTTTTCCTTCAAGACATCCAGAATTTGGGAGGTATAGCCGTTTTCATATCCCTCATCAAAGGTCAGATAGATTATTTTTTCATCAGATTCAATAAAATGGGCGTCGTATTTTCCATACTTTTCCTGATAATCCAAACAGCCGACCGGCTGGTTTTTCCCGTTTTTATTGGTACCCTGCCCCCAGCCGAGTTTCTGGTTGTCCAAAGCCGGCAGCGAGGAGACATTGGCCTGCGCTTCCAGGTTCTGTTCCATCTCCGAAGAGGTCAACGGCACTTCCGAGGCCACCGGCGCACTCTCCTCCGGCATGGGTTCCGGGAGGGAGAGGGTGGAACCGGTATCCGCCGCCGGACTGGAAGAGACAGATTCTTCTTCCGGCGCTGTACAGGATGCCATGAGGAGTGCACAGGCCAGAAGCGGCGCCAGAATTTTTTTGAATTTCATCGTCAATACCTCCATTTCGTAGTTGCTCCTATTTTTCCCGTACATGGGGATTTCATACATCTGGTATATTGGACGCGCTTTCATCCTACACTATTCCCAGAGATGTTTTGAATGAAAGGCAGGTAACCAAAACGATGAAAAATCAATTTCAAATTGAAGCTGTTCATGGGCGGGAAATCCTCGATTCCCGCGGGAATCCCACTGTGGAAGCGGAAGTCATTTTGCGCTGCGGAGTACGGGCGCGGGCATCCGTCCCATCCGGCGCTTCGACCGGCGCGTTTGAGGCATTGGAACTGCGCGACGGAGAAACGGATCGCTACCAGGGCAAAGGCGTACGCCAAGCCGTCGCACATATCAACGGGGAGCTCTGCCAGGCAGTCGCCGGCATGGACGCCTGCGACCAGATTGCCATTGACCGGGCGATGATCCGGCTGGATGGGACAAAGGGAAAATCAAAGCTTGGGGCAAACGCCATTCTCGCGGTTTCCCTTGCCTGTGCGAAGGCCGCAGCAAAGGCGCTGGGACAACCGTTATACCGGTATCTCGGCGGGATAGGCGCCTGCACGCTCCCCGTCCCCATGATGAACATTCTCAACGGCGGTGCCCACGCAGCCAACAACGTGGAGATCCAGGAATTCATGATCATGCCTATCGGCGCGCCCAGTTTTTCGGAAGGGCTTCGCTGGGGTTCTGAAATTTTCCATGGCCTCGGGAAACTGCTCAGGGGCAAGGGGCTGTCCACCTCCGTGGGGGATGAGGGCGGATACGCGCCGAATCTGGACAGTGACGAACAGGCGATCATTTATATCCTGGACGCGGTGCGCCAGGCGGGATACCGTCCGGGAGAGGACATTGTCCTGGCGTTGGACGCCGCGTCCAGCGAGTGGTACCAGGGAGACGGCTATATTCTGCCCAAACACCGGGAGAGCAAATCCACAGAGGAACTGATTGCATACTTTGAGGATCTCGTCTCCCGCTACCCCATCGTCTCCATTGAAGATCCGGTTGCGGAGGACGACATGAACGCCTGGAAGCAGATTACCGCCCGGCTGGGCAACCGGGTTCAACTGGTAGGGGACGACTTCTTTGTCACCAATACCAGCCGGCTTGCCCATGGAATCCAGGAAAACGCCGCGAACGCCCTGCTTGTAAAATTCAACCAGATTGGTACGCTCAGTGAGACGATCGACGCGATTGAGACGGCAAAGCGCGCATCCTATGCAACGATCCTTTCCCACCGTTCCGGGGAAACCGAGGACACCACCATTGCAGATCTCGCGGTTGCAGTGGGTTCCGGGCAGATCAAAACCGGCGCGCCCTCCAGAACCGACCGGGTCGCCAAATACAACCGCCTGCTGAGAATAGAAGAAGAACTCGGCGCGGATGCCTACTATCCGGGAAAAGCAATCTTCCAAAACGAATAAAAAACGCCGCATCGTTTTCCAGCATAACACGGCGCCGGGACGGCTTTTGTCGAAACCCGGAATTTTCTTTATGCAAAGAACAGCCTCTCCGCCTATTTTGGCGGGGAGGCTGTTCGCATATTTTTCTCTCCTAAGCGTCTTCCCGCTCTCCTCTCTATGCGATGGGAAGCAGGAAGTTTTGAAAAAATCAGGAAGGCAAAGAAGTGTTTTTTTCATATTGGTTTCGGGAGAGAATGGCTGCCTTCCCATTTTCCAAAAACAGCGCCTTATCTGAGACGGCGAGCGTTTTCGCTACGTCCTGCCCGGACAGCAGGATCGTAACGCCCCGCTTTTTCAGGCGTTCCACAGTCTGGTACACGGCGCGGGCCATCTTGACGGAGAGCCCCATGGTCGGCTCGTCAAGCATCAGGATTTTTGGATGTGCCATCATAGCGCGGGCAATGGCAAGCTGCTGCTGCTCCCCTCCGGAAAGGTAGCCCGCCTGGCGTTTGCTCAGATTACGCAGCTGAGGAAACTGGTTATAGACGGCAACCAATTCCATGACCGGATTGCGGCTGCTCAGGTAGCCGCCTGCTTTCAGGTTATCGTTGACTGTCAGTTCTTCAAACACCTGGCGCCCCTCCGGGACAAGGGAAAGCCCCAGTCCTACCCTTTGCGGAGGGCTGAGCTGCTCAATCCGGCGTTCCCGGTACCAGATCCTCCCCTCCATACAGGGCTGAAGCCCTGCCAATGTGCGAAACAGGGTGGATTTTCCGGCTCCATTGACGCCCACGACAGCCAGGGCTTCCCCTTCCTCCAGGGAAAAGCTGACGCCGGACAGGACACGCATCTCCCCATAGCCGCAGGACAGGCGTTCTACCCTAAAGATCTTCTTCCCCA
>CALDJI010000265.1 GCA_937901805.1 uncultured Clostridia bacterium
CAAATATTCAATGGAATAGCCGCTCTCTTTGAAATACCCCTGGGAAGCGAGGAATAAATCATCATCGTCCGTTTTAAACCAGATTTCTCCACCGTCCTGCAAAAATGTCCGGTATTTGAGCAGCTGCCTGGTATGCGTCAGGCGTTTTTTATGGCTGCCTGCTTTCGGCCATGGATTGCAAAAATTGATATAAATCCGTTCAACGCCGTCCTGCTCACAGAGCATCCGCAAAATCAGTTCGATATCAAAGGATAGGATTTTCAGATTATCCACTTCCCGTCCGGCCTGCTCATATTCAGAAACAATCAGCCTTCTTGCAACGCCGAGCACATCACTGCTCAAATCAATCCCAATGTAATTATAATCGGGGTGATCGCAGGCAAGTTTCGATAAAAAAACCCCTTTTCCGCATCCAAGTTCCAAATGCAGCGGATTTTCCGAATGTTCAAATAAATCCTTCCAATGCCCTTTCTGTTTTGCCGGTTCTTTTATAAAAAAGCCACAGGCGGCCAGTTCCGGTCTTGCCCATTTTTTTGTTCTCATTCTCATTGTCAATTTCCCCTTTTGTTCTGCTCGCCCTATCATATAATAAAAAATCGTTCTGCGCAAGCCATATGAAAACCAGAAATTCCCCTGTCTTTTGGGACATACTAAAAAGAAAAGGAGTTTTCTGTATGATTGCATTTTCCGGAAATTTTTCCGAAGTATTATTACGTTCTCTAGTTTCCCTTTTAGTCCTATTTTTATTAACAAAGTTTATGGGGTTTAAACAGATATCACAGCTCAATCTCTTTGATTACATTGTCGGCATATCAATTGGTTCCATCGCCGCACAAATGGCATTTGATCCGGATATCCCCTATTATGCCACCATCACCGCGATGGCTGTCTATGCGCTCACCGAAGTATTGATCTCTTTTCTGACAACGAAAAGCATCAAACTGCGTTCCTTTGTTACAGGAACTCCTGTCATTGTCATCCATCAAGGCAAAATCATTGAACAGAACCTGAAAAAAATCAAATATGATCTAAACGATTTGCTTACTGAATGCCGTATTAACGGCTTTTTTGATATTTCTCAAATCGAGTGCGCCATAATGGAAACTGACGGGCGCCTCAGTTTTCTCCCTAAGTCAGAACTGCGCCCGGTAACTCCAAAGGATCTGGGTTTGGCTCCGGCGAAAGAAGGGTTGGTGGCCAATGTTATTCTGGATGGAAATGTGATGCAAAGTGCTTGAAAAGCTGCGGTATGGAGGAAGCCTGGCTGCAAAAACAGCTGAAAGAATACAACATTAAGGACGCACGGGATGTCCTGTTAGCAACCGTAGACGTCAATGGAACTTTCCGGGCCTATTTAAAAAATGAGTCCAGCCCCGCGCATGATCCTTTTCATTAACCCAATTGATTTCCTTTTTTTATGGAGTATGGTATACTGTCTATAGAAAAGAAAGGAGTGTGCTGTTATGGCAAACAAAACTGCGATTGTCACAGGCGGATCCCGCGGAATTGGCGCTGCAATTGTCAAGCGTCTTGCGGCAGAAGGGATGAATGTGGTGTTTAATTACCACTCTGCTAAGGAAGCTGGAGAAGCCGTTTTGGAAGAATGTCGTAAACTCGGAGTAGATGGACTGGTGATACAGGCGGATGTCTCCCGAAAAGAAGACTGTAAAAAAATGGTGGATGCCGCTGCTGAAAAATTCGGCAGAGTGGACGTTCTTGTCAATAACGCCGGTATTGATGGGCCTGTCCATCCAGTCAATGAATACTGTGAAGAGGATTTTGAAGCTGTTATGCAGACGAATGTCATGAGCGTCTTTTACATGACAAAATATGTCTCCCAGAAAATGATCGAAGCCGGATGCGGCGGCAACATTGTCAATCTCTCTTCGATCACCGCCAAGTATGGCAGCTCCGGAAATGGTGCATACTGCGCCTCTAAAGCTGCTATTGACGGCTTCACACGCTCTGCAGCAAAAGATCTTGCATCATACAATATTAGTGTGAACACAGTTGCTCCCGGGGTTACTGAAACGGATATGGTCCGCAACCTTCCCCAAGTATATAAAGATCAGATGTCTAAATCCATTCGTTTCGGGCGCTTCTGCCAACCAGAAGAGATCGCAAATGCTGTGGCCTTTTTTGCAAAAGAGGAGTCCCGCTATATCACTGCACAAATGCTGGTAGTTGATGGGATTACCAATCTTTGATAGACTTCTGCTTTAATTTTCCTCTGCAAAACGCCAGTAAAGGTAATTACCTTTACTGGCGTTTTCGCTTTATATGATAATATCTTTTCTTAAACCGGTCTTCCCATAGAAACAACGTGTTTCAGAAAATCCACTTACTTTCTGTATATCAACACTATTTGATTCAGTATATCCGCATATCTTTCATCCCTGCTCATCTATACATATTTTTGCCGCATTTCCTCTAATTACCCCTTACGCATAGAACCTATAAGGCTCCCAGTCGCAAAAATAAGCGCCTGAGTTTTTGATGTTACTTAGCTCGTATTTCCTGATTACTTGTAAAGTTAAAAAACATTACAAATAATTCTCTTTATAGACATAGCGCTGTCTCTTCCTTTCCTCTTAAAACAAAGGATTTTCCCCTTTCCAAAAAGGCAGCCCTCCTCAGCGGCATACTATGATAATTGATTTTCCATATGTAAAGTGATTCCGCATTACATATAAAATGATACTTTTAAAACTTTTCTTCAGAAGAAACCGGTTCCTCATTTTTGAGAATGCTGTTCCAAAGAGGAAAGAGCTGCGCCGGTCGCTGTCGCATAGATTGCATTTTCCGGGATTATAAAATTGAAGCGGTATAGTTCGCTTAAAGAATCAAAAATTTCCCGAACCTGGGGCACCATAGTCAAGCTTCCTGTCAATACAATATCCTGGATGCTGTCATTTTTACATGCAAAGACAGCCAGTGTTCCAATCGTCTGAAAAACCATGTTGATAACTCCCAGAGTCACATCGGACACAGATGCAGAATCTCTCATTTTCCCAAAATTAGAAGCCGTCGTGTGCGGAGGAAAACTTCCCACCTGGGATTTACTGATATCCTCAATCACCAAATCAACATTATCAAGGTTTCCTCCCTCTGCCATATC
>CALDJI010000266.1 GCA_937901805.1 uncultured Clostridia bacterium
ATTCCTCCCGCTATGATAAATTCAAGCAGGGGATTGTTGAAAACGCATTCCGGCCGGATATTGCCGGAGGTGCTATCATGGATATTGGAGTGTACCCAATTCATGCTATGATTGCGCTGTTTGGTGCGCCCCATTCGATATCTTCCCAGCTTGTCCCGCTCCATACCGGCGTAGACGGAGAGGGGAGCATCCTGTTTCACTATGGAGAAATGTTAGGAGAAGTGAGTTATTCCAAAATCACCAACTCCTTCCTGCCCTGTGAAATCCAGGGAGAAAATGGCAATTTATTATTTGATCGGATTACCAATATGTCCAAAGTAGAAATTCAATACCGCGACGGAAGTAGAGAAATTCTCTATGAGAAAACCCCGGAGGATGAAATGCGCTTTGAACTGGAAGCATTTTTACAGTATACTTTGTCCGGACAATTTCCTGAAAAGGAACTGGAAATTACCCGCCTTACCCTTTGCTGTATGGACGAAATCCGCAAAACATCTGGGATCCTCTTTCCCGCAGATCACTAAAAACATGTCACAGTAATATGCCCGTGTTCTAAATTCACTCTTTCATATCACCCTTTTTCTCCTGCCTGCATACAATGAGATGACAGGAACCATGAAAAGGCGGTGTAACAGGAAATGCAACCCTGGTATCTTCCTCTCGCTCAAATCCTACTGCTGGTAACAGCCCTCTCCATAGACTCTTTTGTAGCAAGCCTGGCATACGGCGCTTCCAAAATACGGATCCCTCCCCTTTCGGTCGCAGTCATTACTCTAATTTGCAGCCTGGTGCTGGGAGTTTCCCTTTTATTTGGCTCTCTCATCCGCCCATTTGTGCCTGCATGGATGACCAAAATCATTTGCAGTACCATATTAATTGTTTTAGGGCTTGTCAAGCTATTTGACAGTTCTATTAAACACTACATTCAAAAACATAAGCAGCAGCAAAAACAAATTTCTTTTTCCGCCCTGCATCTGACTTTTATTCTCAAAATCTATGCAAATCCTGTTGAAGCGGACAGTGACCAATCACACATACTGTCCCCAAAAGAAGCCGGTTCCCTTGCAGCCGCGCTGTCACTGGATGGGCTTGCCGCCGGATTTGGCGCAGCGCTTGGAAGCATTCACCTGCCGTCGATTCTGCTGTGCTCCTTTTTGGCCAATCTATTTGCTGTTATTTTGGGAAGTATGGTGGGCAATCGGATTGCCAAAACGGCATCTCTGGATTTATCTTGGCTGAGCGGCGTTATGCTGATCATGCTCGGATGTTTTAAATGAATTGTGAAAAACCTCCCAAAGGGCTTTGCCCTATGGGAGGTTTTTTTATCTAAAATTTTCAGATCGGATTTTATCCGCCAGATAATATATAAATTCTTTATTGGTCGGCTTGTCCTTGTTGGAGTTGACAAGTTCCGGACAGTGCTGCTGAAGCGCTTCCTCTCCTGCATGGTTCCATGCAGATTCAATCGCGCTGCGGATGGCACGTTCTACATTTTTAGCAGTAATTCCATACTTTTTTGCAAGGGCAGGATAAATATCCTTGGTCACCATCAAAATATCATTTGGACGATCAATAGCAATTAATACCGCATCGACAATCAAGCGGTATCCCTGTTTCCCCGGCATCAGGGAAATAAAGGACATTTCCGTTTTGATACGGCGGATAATCTTTTCCCTGCGTACATCCGGAGACACCACCTCAATTACCGGCTGTCTTTGCAGTTCCCCGCCATCGATTTTCTTCCGAAGGTATTTCCTTGTCCTAAGAATAAAGTTGACAACCTGTTTTGGTCCATAACCTTTTGCCTGCTTTGTAACCACAAAATCCGCCCCGCCATCCCTGACAATCTGAAGTGTCGACTGAGACGTTGTATTTGTTGTCACCAAAATGTAAGGGTCAAAAGGAAGCCTTAATTCCCTGATACGGGAAATTGCATCCACGCCATCCCCTTCGCTGAGTTCCAAATCCATAATAATCACATCCGGCAGGAGATCCAGAACCATCTGAACGCTCTCTTCTGCGCTTCCTGTTTCCCCAATAATTTCCAATTCTTCCATGCCGTCCGTATATTCTAATAAACGTTTACAATCGTCTTGATTGTCTTCCACCAATAAAAGTCGAATTTTATCCACCATTTCTTCCCGTTTCCTCCAAAATTCAACAGTTTTTTCCATTATAGAAAAGCTGGTAACAAATAGCAACAGAATTCCCTGAAACGCTTACTTTCTGTTTCCTATAAGTGGAATTCCATTCGAAAAAATTCGATTTCCCGCGGGAATCCGGGAAATTTCCTGCCAGC
Organism: uncultured Clostridia bacterium; assembly: GCA_937901805.1. Taxonomy (GTDB): domain Bacteria; phylum Bacillota; class Clostridia; order Oscillospirales; family Ruminococcaceae; genus Pseudoruminococcus_B. The sequence continues at coordinate 2,300 of CALDJI010000266.1, forward strand.
TGTTCTAATGACCGACCCCGTAAAATTCTTTTTGGAGTGATGTTCCTTTCTTGCATTCACATGGGAAATCCCGTATACTGTTTTACAGAAACCATGTGGAGGAGAAACACTATGCTGCATCACGGATATGATATCCCTACAATTGCCTATTTTGAAAGCAACAATATCTACAATGGAAATATCGGTTCTTTCCGCTATCGGATAGAACAAGCAGAAGAACACATCCGTGCGACCGTTTGGAAAAACGATTTGTGCTATGAACTGCGGCAAAATGCACAGGAAGCTGTTTTCCCTCTTAATACACAAGGACTGTTTGATAGTATTGATTGGATCGAACAACAGAGAAAAGAGCTTTAACGGTTTTCTGAAAAGATCTCCTTGTCTGTGATTCGAATTGTCAGGATGGATTTTTCCGAAAAATTGAGAGATCTCCTGAAGGGAGGGTGTTTGATGATAAAATTAATTGCACTGGATCTGGACGATACCGTTCTTACCAGTGATCGAAATGTTGCAGACAGTACGATTGCCGCAGTGCACAAGGCAAAAGAAGCTGGAATACAGATTGTAGTATCAACCGGGCGCAACTACTCCAATGCAAAACACATTATTGACAAACTCGGCGTCTGTGAAATTGTCAGTGTATGCAACGGAGCCCTTATACTGGATCAGAAGACAGGGCGCGTCATCTATCGGAATTCTATCCGCAAGCAGGACATGCGGGAAATCCTGCCGCTTCTGGAAAACCCGAAGCTCTTTTTTCAACTCTATATCGGCAGCGAAAACTACCGTGACCGGCGGCTGGATAAACTCTATCATCAATACTTTCCCAAACGGGCAGATTCCGATCGAATCGCCCATATTTTACCGGATATCCGGGATTTTTTACTGCATCCGCGGCCGGATGCAGATACCTGCGTAGATAAAGTTTTTGCTTTTTGCCCGGATACCACCATCCTCTCCCGTATCCGAAGTCAGATTGCCCAGAAACAAACAGTACACCTCACCAGTTCCAACGAAAAAAACTTTGAGATCACCAATCAAGGCGTCACCAAAGCGTTGGGAATGGAACGCCTTTGCTCCTATTTACAGATTCAGCGGGAAGAAATTCTCGCCATTGGGGACAGTGAAAACGATCTGGATATGCTCCGTTTTGCCGGGATTGGCGTTGCCATGGGAAATGCAGCGGAATCCGTAAAAGAATCTGCGGACTACGTGACTAGCTCCAATAATGACGATGGTGTTGCGAATGCCATCCGGCATTTTCTAAAGTAATTCTTTCAAGCCTGTAAAAGATACACACAGGATACAGAAAATCCAGGCGTGCAGTTTCAAGTACTGTACGCCTGGATTTTTTCCTATATTGTACCGCTAAACGTTTTTTCTTCATCAAACAGTTGCTCAGCAGCGCTGCCGTACGGGACAACAACGTCGATCATGGTCCCGGGTACCGGTATTTTCTATGCAAATGCAATTTCCCTGCCCTGTTCAGAGGAATCATAAACTGCCTGCATGATTTTTGAAGTAATAACAGCATTATCAATATGAGACGGCAGGCGTTCGCCTGTACGAATGCAGCGCAAGAAAGAATCAATCTCCTTCTGGAACATGGGTTCCATATTGTACTTGGGAATCACAGTACACAGGGTACCGTGCTCCACACGGTATATTTTAAAATCTTTCCCGTAAATCAGGCGGATACCGGCTTTATCTCCCAAAAAGTCAATATAGGTTTCCCTTTCATCAATATTCTGCGCCCATGCTCCGTTGAGGGAAAACGTCGGTCCCTCTGTCCGGATAAAAGCAGAGACAAAATCTTCGACGTCGCAGGTACCGTCCAGTACCGGAGGACCCGCCCACATTTTTGTAAATGTGTAATCCGATATGCTCTTTCCAAGCTTACAGTATGCCTGGCCGGATACCGTTTTCGGCTGTGGATCCCCTAAGCAGTACATGACCAGATCCAGATAGTGGACGCCCCAGTCAATCAGTACTCCGCCCCCGGCAATCGCCTTTGTTGTAAATGCGCCCCCGATTCCCGGAATGGATCGGTGTTCACGAAAACTGATGACCACATGATAGATTTCTCCCAATTCCCCTGCATCAATCATTCCTTTAATCAGGTTGACGCTCGTATTAAACCGGTTGACCACCCCAATATTGAGCACCTTTCCGGTTTCGTGCTGGACTCGCTGCATTTCAAGCGCTTCCTCATATGTACGAGCCGCTGGTTTTTCACTCAGCACATGTTTCCCAGCACGCAGAAAATCGGTAGCAATCTGCATATGGACGTTGTTCGGCGTGCAGACGGATACCGCTTCAATTTCCGGGTCGCGCAGGATCTCATGGTAATCAACCACTGCGGTTCCGCATCCGTACTGCTCCACAGCACGCTGTGCACGCTCCGGGATGATATCGCAGAAATATTTAATCTCCGCCTCCTGATTAGCCATATAAGCAGGGATATGCGCGGAATTGGCAATGGTACCGCATCCAATAACAGCTACTTTTATCTTTGACATCTGACGACCCCTTTTCCATTCATATTTGTTTCATCATAGCAAGTAGACCTGGAAAACTCAAGACGTAAACTGTTTAAAAGGGCATGTTGGTTCTTATCTGTTTTACACAAAATAAAATCACTAATGAAAATTATTTTTCCTTTTTCAAAAAATTTATGTTATACTGTTTTTAACAAATTATTTGGCGGAACGATATCCAAGGAGGGATTATCATGCGCAAGATCGCCATGCTGCTTTTAACAATCCTGCTCAGTATTGGATTTGCCGGCTGCGCAGAAAAAACCGTCATTTCTCTTCCCTTTGATATTACAGAGATAAATCACGTCGAAATGTACCGCTACATTGTGCCCAGTTCCGCTGAAAAGAAAATTGTCACAGAATCTGATGACATCGCGCAGCTTTACGCAGCATTTTCAGAT
>CALDJI010000267.1 GCA_937901805.1 uncultured Clostridia bacterium
ATAAAACTGATTAACCCGCTGAAAAGAGAAGTCGTAAATGTGACAGTGGCATTTACGACGCCAACTGCACCCTTTTGCAGATAATCGGCAAAAGTTTCCATGTATTTTCCCCAGTTGATATCCAAACTGGAAAACCAGCTGCTGATGGTAGGCAGATGCTGTTCATATGTTTTCCACCATTCTTGAACCTGCGCGATAAATTCTGGAATCTGGTCTTTAATTAGGATAACCGTTTTTGCTACATCTGGTATGACCAGAAAAAAAATAAAAAAGATAATCAGCACAATCATAAGCAAAGTTAAAGTTATGCTGATAGGACGGATTGCTTTTTTAAACCTTTTGTGTTTCCCATGGGCGGACAGGTTTTCTAAAAGGTGCTCTATCCGTTTCATGGGGACTTTCATTATAAAAGCTAGGGCAAGACCGACTAAAAATGGCGTTAATAGACTGACTATTGTGCCAAGCATATCGAATACTTTGGAAAGATTGATCAGTGTCCAAAACAGGACGACCCCAAAGGCCACAATCAGAAGAATCCGCTTTGTGTTTTTTTGATCCAGTTCCATTTTTCAGCCATCCTTTCTGTCAACTTATTATACACGGTTTTCGCAGATCCTGTCCGATTTGTCTTCAGAATTTAAAAAAAATTAAGGATTTACCGTATTATGAATAAGCGATGCTGGTGCAGAAAATGAAACAAACTCTTCCCTTAAAAAATAATGTCATGGTTTCTTTTGCAGAATGCATGATAAAACAGCCATAACTCATCATATTCCGTTTTAATGAAAGAACATGGCAAGATGTACTCATAGAAAAATTCATTGGATATTTTGTTCGTTTTATGAACATCGTAAATTTCCGCTATTTTGCAGATTGCCGGAATACGCAGTTATACCTGACTGCTCATCAATTTTTTTCCATTCATATTGTACACTGAGAATTCCGCCTGTTTTATATCTTCCATTGGCAGACAAGACCACTGGCATAGTTCAATCAATCCCTGGCAGGGGGCAGGCAGTGGGAATTTTATTGTTTTGTGTTTCTTTTCCATGTATAAAACAGTTTGTGTATGGATACTATCCATTCCTTGCAGCAGAATGGTCAAATAGATCCCACCACGTTTTGCCGGCTGAAAATAGAGTTCTCCAGAAAATTCCGTATTTGCAAGGCAGCTTTTCAGAGAAATGTTAATTTCTTTATGGAATATCATAGGATTTTCTCTCCCCTTAACAGATAAGAACTATTTCCAGTGTATGCACAGCTTATAAAAAAGGTGTTTTTATGAAAGCTGAGAACAGGATATATAAAAATTAAAAAATTTAATATGCAAAGTTGGATAATTTTTCATTTCAATTCGCTGATTTTCGGTAAGTCAAAAGACGGATATAAATTTCTGTAAGGATACAAAAATGGAAAGTTCACCGATTTGTCATGTGAACTTTCCAAGAAAAGATTATTTTCTTTTTACTTTTGGATCAAAGGACGGGTTAAAAGCATAGAAGTTTTTGGAGTCCAGGCGATCCTGAGTGAGCCGGAGCGCTTCACCGAAACGTTGAAAGTGAACAATTTCCCTTTCTCGTAAAAATTTGATGGGATCACGGACATCCGGGTCATCGACCAGGCGCAGGATATTATCGTAAGTGGAGCGGGCTTTTTGTTCTGCTGCAAGATCCTCGGTGAGATCTGTGATAACGTCGCCTTTTGATTGAAAATAGGCGGCAGTAAAGGGTACGCCTGCGGCAGAAGCAGGATAAAGTCCAGTGGTATGGTCAACAAAATAAGAATCAAAACCCTGTTTTTTGATTTCTTCAGGCGTTAAGTTTCGTGTTAATTGGTATACAATCGCACAAATCATCTCGACATGCGCCAACTCTTCGGTACATAGATGTTATCAGTTATTTGCGAAGTTTGGGATAAAGGACAAGTTTGAAATCATCCGGATCGCCGTGCCAGCGGGTACTGTGCTCTTTTGTGTAGATGGCTTTTTCCAAGACTTGCTTGAGCATTTTGTTTTTAGCTTCAGGGGAAGAAAGAGTATTATAAACATTCAGTAGAGCGTCAATTTTTGGAATAATTTCTTTCTGCATTGCCTGCTGTTCATTTATAACACGGGATTGTCGCTCTATCGATTTTATAGTTTCCTGTACTTTTTTCAGCTTTACAGTAATGGCTTTGGAACGCTCTAGAAATTCTTGGACAGAGTACACCTCTTGTTCCAGCAAAGTATGGATTCTATCCGATTGTTTAAGCAGCTTTTCTTCTTCGCTGCGCAGTACTGGAAGAGGGCTTTTGGAATTATCAGAAATAGGTTCTTTAGTATTATTCTCTATATGGATACAGTATTCGTTGGCCCAGCTTTGCAATCCTGCAAGAAGTTTCCTTTCTACCCGCTCAATGGTTGAGCCGACATTGGTACAGGTCGGTTCCCGGCAAATCAGATAATCCGGGCTGTTGCCAGGGGAAGGACGCCGCACCATTTTTCTGCCGCATTTTCCACAAATAATCAGCCCGGAAAGGGGGTTTTTTGTCTTCTTATCCCCCGGATTCGGATTGATACTGCGCCGCTGTTCGATGAATTTTTGCGCCTGTTCAAAAATTTCTGCGGACAAAATTGGCTCATGCAAGCCGTTTTCTAGGATATAGTCTTCATTACGGGGACGGTGGCGCACAATTATCCCGTTGTCCATGGATTTTTTCACTGCCCTGCGCCCCCATCGTACTTTGCCAATATAGGTTGGATTACACAGGATATCCCGGATGGTAGAAGCAGTCCAAACAGTGCCACTGCGTGGAGGAATCCCCATCTCGTTGAGACGGCGAGCAATTCTGTTACATCCCAGACGGTATAAGATACCGGAATCGTCCTGCACGCCGTTGGTATACCACTGATAGATGAGCTGTACAATCTTGGCCTCCTCCGGCTGGGGAGAAAGCGTATATCCTTTATCATGGGGAATTTTGACACGTTGATAGCCATAAGGGGCGCGGTTTCCTGCAAATTTGCCTTCTTTGACGGAGGCTGCGCGCCCAGCCTGCAACCGGCGGTTGATGGTTTTGTATTCACGCCGGGACATAAACAGGCCAAACTCAAAATACTCTTCATCAAATTCGTTGTTTGGATCATAGATTTTTGTTGGCGTGATAATTTTTGTACCGGAAAATTTGAATGTCTGGGCGACAAGTCCTTGATCCATCGTATCCCCACGGGCAAGACGTTCGATTTCCATGACCAGCACGCCGGACCAGATGCCTTGCCCAACTTCGGCAAGCAGTTTTTGCATCTGTGGGCGCGCCGCAATGGTTTCTCCGGACACGACTTCCCGGTAGATATCCGTGATTGTGAGGTCGAGCCGCCCAGAGAGTTCCAGCAGGGCTTTTTCATGGCGGGCAAGGGTTTCTCCCTCTCCACGCTGTTCTGCCTCTTCATCGGCTCTGGATTTCCTGAGGTAGATGACATACTGCTCCATATTGGCTTCCTCCTCCCGAATGATAAAAGTACCGCCTTCTCCTGCGCCAACAGGGGAGGGCGGTTTTCTTTATTGTACAAAGAAGCTATGCAGTCAATTTTGCTTCGATGGCAGCCAGACGGGACTGCAAATCATCCATCTGGCGTTTGAGGTTTTCCGTTTCGCGTTCCAACTCCCATTGCTTTTCATGGGTGAGCTTGTAGCCGTCGAAAAGGGTATCAATCCGTTTGGTGACTTCATTTTCAATGAAAACTCTCGTACGGGTTTCGGATTCCTCAATTTTTTGGTTTAGGCGGTTTTCCACGTCCTGGATTTCCTCTTTGACTTCTCCAATGGCGGAAAAAAGCATTTGAAACTGTTCCAGCATTTCTTTATCCATTGTGTTCACCCCTTTGTAATCTATACCCCCTGTGAAAACAGGGCTAAGTAGAAGATTATTCTTCGTCAGAATAATCGCTGTCATCCTCATAATCATAGCTGATGCTGTCAACAGGTTCATCGATTGACATACTTTGATGATACTGCTCTGCGGCCATTGTACGAACAAACTCTGCAGTTGGATCAAACTCTTGCACTAACTCTTCTAATTCATCTAATGTGACTTTGAAAAACTCTTTTCTCAGGTTGACCTTATTAACCCGTTTTTCATTTAAGCGTTTATGTATAGTATTTTCCAAATCAACCGCATTGTTTGAAAAAATGAAGCTGTGGACGTCAAATGGGAATGGCACACTGGCGCTGCCAAGTTCATCTACGCGCTCCTGCGGCTCAAGTCGGCGCGTCATTCCAATTTTGAAAACATCGTCCCCAAAAGAACCCAGATTACTAATGACGTAAACATAACCGGCTTGACCGTTTTGCAGCCTCGTGATATCCTCTTTCTTTTTCTCTACTTCACCAAGCTGTAATTGCAGTTCTTGAATCCGAGCCTGTAATGCAGCAACTTTATCATCGTCAGTTGTTTTTGTGAGCTGGTCTTTTAAGCTGTTCATTTCTGCGTGATATTTACTTTCTTCTTTTTCAATTTTTTCACGCTCTTGCAAAAGACGCTTTCTTTCTTCTGCTTCCTGACGCATTTGCTCTCGAATAGCACGCTGTTCTTCTTTGATCTGCTCCTTTTTCACATAATATTCATATTCGATTTTTACGGCTTCTAAGAAATAATATTCAATTTCGCCTATGAACTTGGTCAAAGTTGAAGCGATAGTCTGATTCCCATCCATCGCAATTTTTAAATACTTTGCAGTGATCAGCTTAATATTTGAAAAGGCGTCTTCCAATTTTCCGTATTTCAAACTAAACAAAACATTCTGAAGTTCTGCTTTCAAGGCAATTACCATTAAACGATAAATGGCAGCATTTGTCTTTGTAGTGTATCGGCTTTGATATTTTGCCAAGGTTTCTTCAATTTGTTTTGAATTTTGATTATATAATTTGCGCAGCTGGCGGATGTCCATACTGTGGAGTTTTAAAACCACAGTTGGTTCCAGCAACTCGTCAAGGACGGCAATTGTTTTAGGTACTTCAAACCCCTGTTCCGACGCATCCATTGTTGAGTATGTATTCAGGGCATATTCCATGCTTCTGTAAACATTTTTGATTTTGGTTGAACGGGTGATGGTAGAATTCAGCGAGCGGTTCGCTTTCTCTATCTGCTTTTCTAATTCGGATGACTTGGTTCTTAAATCTGCAAGTTTTTGAGTGTCCAGATCTAGTTCAATCTGTTTTTGATCCCACAACATCTGGAGTTCTTGCTTCCCAGCACTTTGCGCGGAGATTTTGATATCCTCATAAAGCTTCTTTTGGTCAGAAAGAGTATTTTGCAGTTCTTTGATTTCTGATTCCAGTTTGGATTTTTGATTTTCATAATAGGTAAGACTTTGACAATTTGGACAAAGACCCTGTGCATTTAAATGTAGAAAGAAACCTTTTCGACCGCATCTTTTACAGGTTTTCATACAAAATTCCCCTTTTTTCGCAAATTCGACAGACAAAAGTATGACGAATCTGCTATAATGTATTACGAGGGGCAGACTTGGAATGGAGCCACTCACTTACGGACCGTCTCGGTGTTGGTAGCGCCGGGGCGGTTTTTTTTGCAAATCGACAGACATCTACAAATTAGACGGCTAAAATATGAATTGGAAAAATTTGTGTAATGATTATTTCAGGAATACTGATTAAAATCATGATGAGGTGATAGTGTTGATAACAAAATATGATGATGTACGGGACTTAGTATGGGAAATCCAAAAAAAATATTGGATTAGTGAGTTGCCTGTTGATGTTTTTAAACTTTGCTCTTTTATGGGGCATACGGTAATGTCCTATCGGAAAGGGGCAGAGATCCTAAAGCTTTTGCGATTGGATGACCGTTGTGCAATTACTGATGGATTTACAACGGTCCTTGATGGGAGATTCCACATTTTTTACAACGATAAATTATCTCGTAGACGTAACCGGTTTACAGTCGCACACGAGCTAGGACATATTTGTTGCGGCCACATCACTTTGTCAACAGGTGGCGTTACGGTAATCAACCGCGAAATCAATCCAGATATCCATGAGGATAATCCTTACGAACTTGCCGCAAATATTTTTGCATCGCGACTTTTAGCGCCCGCTTGTGTGCTGTGGGGACTGCACATTAGGGATGCAGACACAATATCAAGGATTTGCGACATAAGCATGCCGGCCGCGGAATCGAGAAAAAGGCGGATGGATACTCTCTATAAGCGTGAGAAATATTGGCTTGAAACTAAAGGAAAGTCATGCTTTTTGCAATCCCCAGTAGAAAAGCTTATCTATGAAAGATTTGAAAACTATATGTACCATGAAAGGTTTAATCTAGTTGATATATACCGCGATGAGGACGAGTAAACGACCTTAGTCCTCATTCTCTTCGCGATATTTGCGGGATAGCTTGATTGCCTTATCCATATCTTCTTTTGGAACCAGATGAGTTTCAATGCCTCTCCCGCGGGAAGCAA
>CALDJI010000268.1 GCA_937901805.1 uncultured Clostridia bacterium
AAATGCACCTTTGCGTGCAATGTTAAATGGTAAATTGCAAAGCGTTTCAGAAGAGTTCAGTCTCTTGAATCGATTGTATGTACATGAGAATCCCAGCTTATTTTAGCTGAAAAAGAAATAGATAAATTTGGATATAGGAGGTACAGGATATAATGAAATGGCTGTTTAACTTTTCAATACTTGCTTTCCTTTGGAGCATATACTATCTGGCAAAACGTATAACAGGAAACGCGCTGACAACGACCGATATACTTGTATGCGGAAGCGTGATTGCTTTTTGCACGGGGATGATTGCGTATTATCTCATTAAAAAGTACAAACAGAAAAAGGACGTCAAATAAATCGGAACAGTTGATGAAACGGAGGCAGATATGATATTTATAGTAATATACCTTGCAGTGATTATAATTGTGACAGTAAGTGCCTATTGGGGGGCCAAAAGCGGTAAGCTCCCGCGTTTTTTTAAGAAATATCCGCAGATACCGAAAATCCTGACCTTTGGATATATCATTTTTGCCGGATGTTTCGTGTTTCCAATCCGCAGCAATCCCTTCCCGCTGGATTTTCAGAAACTATATTTATTGGTGCTGTATTATGGTGTTATTGCATTGGCTCTTGCCAAAATCTTCGGAGCTGGCAGGGGGCGTATGGTTTACACAGCAACCTTTTTACTTACTGCGATTGGAATGGGATGCCGCTATTTGTTGGAATTTGGCGAGGTGTCCAATGCATACAATTTTACGCCCTTCAACATTATCAGCTATCTTGTCGTTGTCCCGGCAGGAACGCTGACTGCATATTGCTGGATTGTGAGGAGATGGAGGGGACGGTAAGAGGCTGTTTTAGGGTGATAAGTTTCTGAATTTACGGAGGTATTTTTATGATTGCTCTTGCAATGATATGTACAATTTTAGGCGGGATTATGGGCGCTTTTTTGGAACCAGTTTCCCTCTCTGTCTCAATTCCCGTTGCGATTATGGGAGGTTTCATTCTAAAAGCGATTAAAGATAAGAAAGAATGACAGTCCCAATCCATATCGCTTAAGTCTAAGGGTCAGGAAGGAGGTGATTTCACATAAAGAACAATCCAGAACAGCTTCCCTCTGCAAAATCCAGCAGTCCCCGTCCATCCGGCATGCAGCATGATACCGGACAGACGGGGATGCTTTATTTTTTACTTCCCAACCGTATCATAGGGCTTTACCTCAACCGACTGCCTCCCAAAATCAATAAAGATCTGATAGGCATAGCCGTCCTCACTGGTATCCCACACCTCTACAAATTTCGGAGTCACCTCAATGATGATTTCCGTATCCTCATGACTGTACTTATTATAACTCTCCCAGAGATATTTCTTATAAGCCGCCTCAAAAACGCGCCCTGGCTCATCCACCACCAAGCCGCAGTTTCTTGCAGTGCCTT
>CALDJI010000269.1 GCA_937901805.1 uncultured Clostridia bacterium
GCCTTCATAACGGGGATCGGTATCCGGAAAATGGCGCCCGATGTCCCCCAGAGCCGCCGCTCCGAGCATGGCGTCCATCACCGCGTGCAGCAGCACATCCGCATCCGAATGGCCGAGCAGGCCGGTTTCATGGGGGATTTCCACCCCGCCCAGGATGAGTTTACGCCCCGATACCAGTTTGTGTACGTCATATCCGTGTCCGATTCTCATGCAGTTCCTCCATTCTGAATTCCGTCTCTTCCGCAATAGCCTGCGCCACTGTGAGATCTTCCGGCGTGGTGATTTTGAGATTGCGGGGATCCCCCGGCGTGATATGCACCCGGTATCCCGCGGCTTCCATCAGCATGCAGTCGTCCGTAACCGCAGCCTGTCCCGCCGTTTTGCAGGCGCTTCGATAGGATTCCTGATAAAACACCTGCGGGGTCTGGCACTGCCAAAGGTTCTCCCTGTCCGGTGTGGAAGCAATGAAGCCGTCCTGCACCACTTTGATGGTATCCTTCACTCTGACGGCCAGAGCGGACGCACCGAATTCCCTTGCATCCGCGATGCACCGGGAAACCAGCGCGGGGAGGATGAACGGGCGCGCTCCATCATGGACAGCGAGCAGGGGAAGGGAAGGGGTAACTGCGGCAAGCCCATTTGCCACAGATTCCCTGCGGTCTGCGCCGCCCTCTACAACCGCTTTGAGTTTTCCAATCCCATACGCCTGTGCAAGACGGGTAAATTCCCCTACATCCTGCGGCCTTGCAACCACGATAATCTCCGCAATATCCTCGCAGCGCTGGAACGCAGTCAGGGTACGGGCGAGCACCGGAACCCCTCCAATTTGCAGCAGCTGCTTATTCCTGCCCATCCTGCTCGCAGATCCCGCCGCTACAATGACTGCCGCCGTATCTTTTTCCATGTCTCCGTCCCCCTTTTTCTCTCCCTTAGAGTATAATGCAAAACACAGGGTTTTACAATCTTTCCCACCACTGTTTTCCGCAGAAAACACAGGAAATCGAACTGCCCGCCGCTCAGCCGCGGCGAAAACCCAAACGGCCCCGGGCACAATCCGGCGCCCGGAGCCGCTTTCATTCTGTTTTACTGGGAACATCGGATTTTTGCAGACGCTGCCTTCCATTCGCGTCGATTGTATAGGGCGCCGGATAGACAAGTTCCCCGGCGGGAACAAAGGCATATCCCTGCCCGGAAAGCTGTTCCAGAATCTGGGGCAATGCCTCAAGCGTATTGTCCTTTCCCGCATGGAACAGGCAGATACTCCCAGGCCCCGCCTTGGAACAGACGCGGGAGACAATTTTCTCCGCCGTCGGATCCTTCCAGTCGATACTGTCCACATCCCACTGGATCACCTCATACCCAAGACCCCTGGCCGTTTCGAGCACCATGTCGTTATAGGCGCCGGAAGGCGCGCGGAACACGGCAGGGCGCTTTCCAATCAGCCGTTCAATTTTCGCGCCTGCGGCCTCTATGTCCGCCGCAATTTCCTCCCTGGTCAGCTTGGTCATATCCGGATGGGTATTGGAGTGATTGCCCACCTCATGCCCGCGCTCAGAAATCTGCCGGACCTGATCCGGATACTTGTCGCACCATTCTCCCACTACAAAAAAAGTTGCCTTTGCCTGGTACTGATCCAGAATATCCAGAATCTGCTCCACCTTGGGATCATCCCAGGCGCAGTTGATACCAATTGAGATTTTCTTTTCCTGTGTCTCCACACTGTAGACAGGCAGCTGTTTTGCCTTAGCGGACACGGTGACTGTCCTTGCAGCAAAGGCGGTCCCCATACCCACAACGGCACAAAGACACAAGGCGGCGAGCCCTGCAAGATATTTTCTGCGGATAATCCATACTTTCATAACCACTCCTCCTTGTAATACACTCTATGAGAAGCCGTCAGTCCCCATGCAGAAAAGCAAAAAGAGGCCGGAAAATCCCGGCCTCTTTTTGACACCTGTCCACTGATCGAATCATGAGAAAATATCTGGTTAAAAATCCATTCCGTTCGGCATATCCAGATAATCATTCTCGGTCTCTTCCTTCAAATGCTTTTTCAAAACCAGATTGATATACTGGGAAAAGGAACGGTCATGTTCTTCAGCTAACAGCTTCACTTTTTCAATGACATCTTCGTCCAAAGTGATGCTTACGCTTTTCTTCAATGGTTTCATATTGATCACCTAGTCAAACAATACTACAAAACAGGCAGAAATATTGATATTTACTATAAAATAGTAGAAACTCGTTGTTTCTGCTATTTTATCTTTCCCCATTTTTATAAAAAATTCTTCTGTCCAGCCCAAATGACGCATCAGTCCTGATGGAGGGAATCGTTTTCTACAGTTGCCTCTTTCTATACGAACCGGTATAATAAAAAGATAAGCGGAAAACAGGAATAAAATTGTGGAGGAACACATTATGGATTGGACAAAAGCTTCCATTTATACAACAACTTCGGGGATTGAACCTGTATGCGGACTGCTGCTGGAAATCGGCATAACCGGATTTGAAATTGAGGATGCACAGGACTTTCAGGATTTTCTCAATGATACCACCATTCATCGGGACTATGTGGAAGACAGCCTGATGGCAAAAATGGAGCACTGTGAAACCTGCGTGAAAATTTACCTGCCCAATAATGCACAGGGCCACCAGATGCTCCTTGACACCAGGGATGCACTGAATCGGATGAAAGCCTCCGACTCCGAGCATGCCTTCGGGCGTCTTGCCCTGGAATGCGAGGGAATCCGGGAGGAGGACTGGGCCAACAACTGGAAACAGTATTTTAAGCCCTTCCCTGTAGGAGAACATCTCTACATCAAGCCGACCTGGGAAAAAGCAGAGGGCGCCGGAGAACGAAAAATTCTGGAGATCGATCCCTCTTCCAGTTTTGGCACCGGACAGCACAATACAACCAGGCTGTGCCTGGAAGCACTGGAAAAAACGGTCAGGCCGGGGGACAGGGTGCTGGATCTCGGCTGCGGCAGCGGAATCCTCTCCATCGCCGCCATGCTGCTTGGCGCCAAAGAGGTCACCGGTGTTGATATTGATGAAAATTCCGTAAAAATTGCCGGGGAAAACCTGCGGCAAAACCGAATCTGCGACAAGCAGTTCTGCCTGCACTGCGGGGACATCACTGCGGATGATACCCTGCGGAAAAAAATCGGGCTGCATTCTTACGATGTGGTGGCAGCGAACATTGTTGCTGATGTAATCATCGCCATGTCTCCCTATTTTTCCGGTTTTTTAAAAGCCGGCGGCACGCTGCTCGTTTCCGGAATCATTGCAAATCGGAAAGAAGATGTTTTAGAAGCGCTTGCACAGCAAGGATTTGTCCCGACTGCGGAACATGAAAAAGAGGATTGGATGGCGTTTGCTTTCCATTGCGCGCAGTAAGGAGACTGATATGCCAAGATTTTTTATAGAAGCCCCCGGAGCAGGACAGGCTGTGATTACCGGGGCGGACGCCAGGCATATTGCCCGTGTGCTGAGAATGCGGGAAGGGGAAGCCATTACGTTGTGCGATCAACAGGGTTTCGACTACTCCGGCGTAATTGCGGAACTTTCTGAAAATGCCGTTTCTGTGGATATTACAGGGAAATTCCCATCCAAAAGCGAACCGTCTATCCATGTCCACCTGTTCCAGGCAATGCCAAAATCCGATAAAATGGAACTGATTATTCAAAAGAGCGTAGAACTGGGAGTGTGTGAAATCACCCCTGTCTTTACAAAACGGTGCGTATCCCGCCCTGACGCCAAATCCATGCGGAAAAAGCTGGAACGTTACCGAAAAATTTCGCTGGAAGCGGCCAAACAGAGCGGCCGGGGCTGCGTCCCCGTGATCCATGAGGCCCTGTCATTGGACGACGCCCTGGCAAAGATGTCCGCATATACGCTTCCGCTCTGCTTTTATGAGCAGGCAAAAACGCCCCTCAGAGAGGTTCTGGGATCAGAATGGAACCGTGTTTCTATTCTGATCGGCAGCGAAGGCGGGTTTGAAGAATGGGAGGCCGAACAGGCTGCGGAAGCCGGCTGCCGGATTGCATCCCTAGGTCCGCGGATTTTACGGTGTGAAACTGCTCCCCTAGCCGCCCTTTCTGCAATCATGTTTGCAAGCGGAAATTTATAAAAAAACAGGCCCTTTTTTCGAAAAAGGGCCTGTTTTTTTCAGGTTTTTATATAATCACATGTTATGAAACTAATTTTGTCAGTGTAAAACAGCAGAACTGCTCCTGCCCGCTGCTGAAAAACAGCGTCCAGGCACGCCTACCTTAGTTCTTCCCGCAGTACGTATTTTGCTCCTTATTTTCCATACACTATTTTTTAACGGAATCAATGGATAAATGGAATTCATCCGTCAAAGACTCCACAATATGCCCCTTTCGGAACCGGACAAGGATCCTTTCATTGCGTTGCTGATAGTAGAGCCTGGCACCGGAAACCGCTCCCCATTTCTTTTTTCCCGGGTGCGGGGAATATACAGTGTTTCCCCTGATACATACTGCTGTTATTCTTTTAGCAGATGATCCGGCAAAATATCCTGAGCATTTTCATATTTCATGGAGGAATTCCTCTGCAGTCTGATACTCATGGTTCTGCCCCATGTTGCTGAATGGTAGACCGCATCTCTTTTTCCATCTGATCCGCATAATTGGAAAATTCCCCGTGCCTGTCTGGGTGGTAATGCTCCATAAGTCTCATCTTCTGCAACCCAAAGTCTTCGCATACGCTGTTTAACTCCTGCTGGAGCAGAATCCCCCACATATAAACCTTTACCGCATCATTCTTTTTTGTATAACACTGAAAGATAAATAAAAAAACAGTTGTGCAGATTCTTTCCCAAGCTTCCGGCCGTCCTTTTCCCGACCAAACTGAAAACAGGCTGAATTTCGGAGATCTCCTTTCTGAGATCCAAATTCAGCCTTCCCCTATATCCTGCAAAGCGCAGAGAAAATGCTCCCCACTTTTCCGCCTTTTAAAGGGGATATTTTGTCAAAAAAGAAAAACCGCTGCGGATAATTGTAATCCACAACGGTTTGGTGCGCCAAGAGGGACTCGAACCCCCGACCTACTGGTTCGTAGCCAGTCACTC
>CALDJI010000270.1 GCA_937901805.1 uncultured Clostridia bacterium
CGCAGCGACCTTGTCCGTTGTGCGGCTTTGACCAGTTTGCGCGATGCAACCCCGGAAGGCAAATCCACCTTGGAGCTTGCCCGCCGTATGGGAGAAAATGTGACAGAAACAGAGGGTTCCAATTACATTGAATTTACTGCGCAGACCCGCATGAGCGGCGTCGATCTCCCGGATGGAACGAAAGTCCGTAAAGGGGCTGCAGAAGCCATTGAGCAGTATGTCAAGAATATGGGCGGTGTTATTCCTGCGGATCTCCATGAGCAGGTAGACAAGATTTCCAGTCTTGGCGGTACTCCGTTGACAGTCTGCGAGAACGATCGCATCCTGGGTGTTATCTATTTGAAAGACACTGTAAAACCGGGTATGGTGGAACGTTTTGAACGCCTGCGTGCAATGGGTATCAAGACAATCATGTGTACCGGCGATAACCCGCTGACTGCGGCAACCATTGCAAAAGAAGCCGGTGTAGATGGTTTTATTGCAGAATGTAAGCCGGAAGATAAGATTGATGTGATTAAAAAAGAGCAGGCTGAGGGAAAAATCGTTGCAATGACCGGCGACGGAACCAACGATGCCCCGGCTCTCGCCCAGGCAAATGTCGGCTTGGCAATGAACAGCGGTACGACCGCCGCAAAAGAGGCTGCAAACATGGTTGACTTGGATTCTGACCCGACCAAAATTTTGGAAGTGGTTGAAATCGGCAAGCAGCTTTTGATTACTCGCGGCAGCCTGACAACCTTCTCTATAGCAAACGATATTGCAAAATACTTTGCAATTATCCCAGCAATGTTCATGCAGGCGATTCCGCAGCTGGGCGTGCTCAATATCATGCATTTGGCCAGCCCAAACAGTGCAATTCTCTCTGCGCTGATCTTCAATGCCATCATTATTCCCTGTCTGATCCCATTGGCAATGAAGGGCGTGAAATACCGTCCGATGTCTTCTGGAAAGATTCTGGCAAAGAATATGTTGATTTATGGCGTCGGCGGTATCATTACTCCGTTTATCGGAATTAAGCTAATCGACCTGATCATTCATCCGCTGCTTACCCTTATGGGACTATAAGGAGGCCCTAGTGATTATGAAAGAATCTGTAAAAAGCTTTCTCCATGGTACAAAACAGGCGGTTCTGGTAACCACTGTCCTGTTGGTAATCTGTGGATTTCTCTTCCCGGTATTGTTGACCGGGCTCTCCTCTCTGTTTTTCCCGCATCAGGCAGGCGGAAGCCTGATTGAAGTCAGCGGACAGACTGTCGGTTCTGAGCATGTTGGACAGGAGTTTACTCAGGATTATTACCTGTGGGGACGTCCGTCTGCTTATCACTACAATACCTATGTAGAAGACAAGGATGGAAACCAGACCTACAACGACGGGACTGAATTTCCAGGATTGGGCTCCGGTTCCAACAACTATGCTCCCTCTAACCCGGATCTTGCTGCAAGGGTAGAAGAGGATATCCAGAAATTCCTCAAAAAGAACCCCGATGTCAAGAGAGAGGATATTCCGACCGATCTCCTGACTGCATCCGGTTCTGGTCTTGACCCGGACATTTCTCCGGCTTCTGCTGAAATTCAGATTCCGAGAATTGTAAAAGCATCCGGCTTGAGTGAGGAGCAGGTTCGTCAGATTATCACGGAGCATACCAGTGGAAAAGTGCTTGGTATTTTCGGAGAAGATCATGTCAATGTTCTGGAAGTTAATATCGGGATTGCCCAGGCAATGGGATTGATTTCTTCTGAAGCAGAATAATGAGAGAATGAGGTGGTTTTTGTGCTTCATCCTTATCGGGAAGCTTCGAATATCCGCATTCCTCTAACCAACTTCACAGCAGGGAAAGCTCCTGTAAGGGAGCTGTTCTCCCTGCTGTGTGCTGTTTCGGACTGGTTGGAGGTTGTCCCCTGTGTCTATGGTTCCAGTCAGGGGAAAAAGTCCATCTTATATTTGAAAATACAGCGTTGCTCATCAGTAATTTTTGGGACTCCTTCGGCCCGGTTCTCGGCCTGATAGATAATATGTGGCCGGTTTGCGCCTATGGAACCGCATAGAACCAAGAGACGATCCGTCTGTCTGCAAAAGTGGGAGATGAGTGTTTGCAGCTGACTCAACAGAGCATTTCCGGAAAAAGTACAGAGGTTTTGCAGACACTCTGTTTTCAGGTAGAATGTCCGGACGAGAAGACAGCTCAAAACCTGGCAGATTTTCTGTCGGCTGTAAACTGGCAGACAATAATTGCAGTGATTCCATGGAACAGGGCGGATTTTTTAAAAGAACAGGATTTGATTGATTCCAGTCCCAGTAGTTTTTCTGCTATGGAGGGTTTGATATTGCCAGACGATGGGAAGACTGCCTGTATTCCCTGGATTTTTCCAAAAGGCTTTCCCTGTGGCGCTCTTTCTTGAAAGAAGGATTGGAACCGGAAGAGTTTGAATGGCTCATTCACATAATTGCAGAGGGTACCCTTAGCGATCGAAGGGAATGGGAATTTGGCCTTGCAGGAGGGAATAGAGCGGCTCCATTTTCGAGTGATCAATCAGGAACATTTCTTTGAACTCTTTGATCACCAAGGGAAACGCCTCTATTTCGGAGTGGATTGTCAGCGTGCTGCGGAGCGTTCCCTGATGAAAATTTTGTTTTCTCTTAACTTTCTCGAAAAACAGCCCCGGATAGAGAATTCTCTATCCGGGGCTGTTTTAGCAAAATTTTATCGTTTTCCCTTACCAACAAAAGCCCGATGGACCATCCGGTAAAGTGCGTAGGCAGCCATACAGCCTAATACATTTAGGATAATATCATCGATTTCAACAGTTCGGATAATATTTCCACTGAAAATATTACCAAGGAATTGCAGGGCTTCGATCCCGAGGGAGGAGAATAGGGCGGTTAAGAACATTTGGGGAGTTCCAAAACGGCGGTGGATGGCGGGGATTAAGATACCCAATGGCGTCAGCAGCAGAAAATTCCCCCCGATTAATCTCCAAAACTCCCGATAATTGTCAATCAAGACGCAGTTTTTGAGAATTTCCCAAGAGGATACAAGGGGAACAAACTGGATATTATCAACGGCGAACGACGCTCCCTGAGAGGAGAGATCCCATCCTCCGGGTAAAAGGATGGGGATGGTCAGAGAAACCAGAGCACCAAAATAGACATAGAGCAGCAGGTAACAGAATTTTTGAAACAGGCTGTGTCTCCGGTAGGCGCTCAGGCATAGAATGAGAGCTAAAATTAAGCCGATTAGCATCCCGTCTGGAAGGGAAAGAGTACATTCGGAAAAGGTAAAAACACTGCCAAAAGGGGTATAAAGTGCCATGAATCCATCCTCCTCTGGATATCATTACAGGGGTCTATTATAAAAAATCCCCCGCCGGAAGGACGAGGGATTTTCCATTTCCTGACAATTCTATTTTATTTGATTCTCATGGAGATGTCAAACGCTTTTACAGAATGAGTGAGTGCGCCCATGGAAATAATATCTACTCCGGTTTTGGCTACATCCGCGAGGTTTTCCAGGGTGATATTGCCGGAAGCTTCCAGGCGGGCGCGGCCGCCGACATGCTTGACTGCCTCGGCCATCTGCTCGCAGGTCATGTTGTCCAGCATAATGACGTCAGCCTTTGCTTCCAGCGCCTGATCGAGTTCCTCAAAATTACGGACTTCCACCTCTATTTTCAGCAGATGCCCCACACGGGCGCGCAATGCCTGGACTGCGGGAAGAATCCCACCGAAAGCATCGATATGGTTGTCTTTGAGCATCGCCGCGTCGGACAGGTTATAACGGTGGTTGCGCCCTCCGCCGATCATGACAGCATATTTCTGAATCGGGCGCAGCCCGGGAAGGGTCTTCCTTGTCTCCGCAATGCTGGCATTGGTCCCTTCAGTCAGTTTTACACAGCGCCTTGTGGCAGTGGCGATTCCCGACATGTGCTGCAACAAGTTGAGGGAGGTTCGTTCCCCTTTGAGCAGGGCGCGGGTTTTTCCTTTCATGGTGGCAATGATATCCCCTTTGGCCACTTCATCGCCGTCTTTTTTAAACGTTTCAAAGGTTATGGTATCGTCCAACAGGGTAAATACCCTCAGCGCAATGTCCAGCCCGCAGACCACGCCGGAATCTTTGGCAATATAATAGGCCTCTGTCTCACTGGTTTCGTCAATCAGGTAATCAGTGGTTACGTCCAGATAATTGATATCTTCCGTGATTGCCGTTTTAATCAAATCATCAATATAAAACTGTGTCAACATATGGTATCCAGTACCTCCTTCAATATAATTTCCGCCACGGTTGCAAGGCTTCTTGCTTCAATAAAGTTCGGATCAAAGGAAATATTCGCCGTATTTAAATGATGGAGAATTTCCTTTACACGCCGGTAACCTGCGGGAATTTGATCGTATTTTGGAATGACAAAATAATTTTCCTGCATAATGGATCGGATTTCGGTACGCAGACCGGAATCAAGTTTCCCAGTCCTGGTTTCCGGATGAAAATCCACAGAGGGGATTGCAGGATATGAGAAGGAAGAAAGCTTTTCGCTGATATCCTGTGCTGCCGCTTTGGAAAAGACAACGGCTTCCAGCAGGGAATTGGAAGCAAGGCGGTTGTGACCATGTACGCCGGTACGGGAACATTCCCCAACCGCATAAAGACCGTCTACCGTTGTTTTCGCCCGCAAATCCACAGCAATTCCGCCCATCAAATAATGCTGGCAGGGGAACACGGGAATCGGATCTTTTGTCATATCAAAACCAGCTTCCAATAAATGCTGGTAAATCATTGGAAAACGGTTTCGAATAAAATCCGGGTTTTCTCTTGTGATGTCGATATAAAATTCTTCACTGTGCAAACGCTGGGATTCGAGCATAATCGCATGGGAGACAACATCCCTGGGAGCCAGTTCCCCCCTGGGATCATACTGAAAGACAAAGCGCTCGTGATTGCGGTTAAGCAGCCAGGCGCCTTCTCCCCGGACGGATTCGGAGATTAAAAACCGCTCCCTGTCCTTGTGGGCAAAAGCAGTCGGGTGAAACTGAATCCAGCTCAGTTCCTGAATCCTTGCGCCCATGGCATGTGCAAATGCAATCCCTTCTTTCATGTC
>CALDJI010000271.1 GCA_937901805.1 uncultured Clostridia bacterium
CGTTTGATAAGGAGTTTGAAAAATGGATTCGATAAAAGTAATTGAAATCAAAAAAAGTGTGATGGAAAACAATGATGTTCAGGCAGACAAGCTACGCGAAGAGCTCAAGCAGAAGGATACTTTTCTGCTCAACCTGATGTCTGCTCCCGGTTCTGGAAAAACCAGCTGTGTACTGCGTATCATTGAAAAACTCAAAGATGAGATGAGAATCGGCGTAATGGAAGCAGACATCGATTCTTCTGTGGATGCGGAAAAAGTCGCTGCAAGCGGGGTAACTGCAATTCAGCTGCATACGGGCGGTATGTGCCATTTGGATGCAGAGATGACCCGTCAGGGAATCGACCATCTGAAAACCGAAGATTTGGATTTTGTCATTCTGGAAAACGTGGGCAACCTTGTCTGTCCGGCAGAATTTGACACCGGCGCTTCCAAATGCGCTATGATTCTCAGCGTCCCGGAGGGAGACGACAAGCCTCTGAAGTACCCGCTGATGTTCTCCATTGTCGATCTGATCCTCATTAACAAAATCGACTGCCTTGGTTATTTTGACTTCGATGTCAACGCCGTGCGCGAACGAATTCAAAAACTCAATCCCAACGTTACCGTCTTGGAAGTCAGCGCCAAAACAGGAGAAGGTTTCGACGCTGTCGCCGATTGGATTCGTACTACAAGAGAAAACTGGAAACAGTAAATTATCTAAACAAAAAGAGTACAGGAAAAATCCTGTACTCTTTTTGTTTAGATAATAATACAGATAAGCCCGCTGCATCCTTCATTGATAATGCGTTCAATGGTTTCCTGCAATTTGAGCCTTGCATCCGTCGGCATACGGTACAATTTGTTATGCAGGCCCTCATTGACCAATTCGTGCAGGGATTTCCCAAAGATATTGGAACTCCAGATTTTCTTCGGATTTTCCTCAAATTCCTGGAGCAGATAGTGCACCAGTTCTTCGGACTGCTTTTCGCTCCCGACAATAGGGGAAACCTCTGTCGTAATGTCTGCTTTCATCATGTGGATGGACGGCGCACTGGCCTTCAGCCGTACTCCATAGCGCCCGCCCTGTTTGACAATTTCCGGCTCCTCCAGGGTCAGTTCATCAATCGTCGGCATAACGATGCCGTATCCGGTGGCGGCAACCTCGTCCAGGGCGTCGCGCACCCGCTCATATTCCCTCTTTATCTGCGCCAATTCCACCATCAGCGGCATCAGGCCTTCCTCCGAATCAATGGTAAGCCCGGTGGCCTCCCCTAAAATCTGATAGAACAGTTCCTGCGGCAATGTCAGATTCACCTTTGCACTGCCTTTGCCGAGATCAATGGAAGTTACTGTGGAATGTTTGACAAATTCGCAGCCTTCAACCTGTTCCAGCATTCCAGCTACCTCGCTGATATGGCGGATATTAGCAGCCGGCTCCACAATCGAGCGGTAAATCGCCTGTTTGAGCCAGTGATCTTTTTTCAGAGAGACGACCCAACGCGGCATCTCCACACTGATTTCCTTAACCGGGAACTCATAGAGTACACTGGTTAAAATCTGTTTGATATCCGCTTCGGTCAAATCCAGACAGCTGACCGCAAGGACGGGGACGCCGTACCGCTGCTGAAGCTCCCCCGCCAGTTCCTGGGCAGGCGCCGACTGCGGGTACATACAGTTGAGGAGGACGACAAACGGCTTGTTGATCTCTTTGAGTTCTGTGATTACCCGCTCTTCCGCTTCCTCATACTCCTCCCTGGGGATATCACTGATACTTCCATCCGTAGTCACTACCAGACCAATGGTGGAATGTTCGGTAATCACCTTCTGTGTCCCGATTTCCGCAGCCATGTTAAACGGGATCTCTTTGTCAAACCACGGGGTCATCACCATACGAGGAGTATCGTTTTCCACATAGCCCAGAGAACTGGGGACGATGTATCCAACGCAGTCAATCATACGCACATTGACGCTTGCCGTGCCGTCCAGGGAAACTTCCACCGCTTCTTCCGGGATAAATTTCGGCTCGGTTGTCATGATGGTTTTACCGGCGGCGGACTGCGGCATCTCGTCGACAGCTCTTTCCCGTTTAAAATCGCTTGGGATATTGGGGAGTACCAGCGTCTCCATAAATTTTTTAATAAAAGTGGATTTCCCCGTTCTCACGGGGCCTACCACACCGATATAGACATCGCCGCCAGTCCGTTTTGCGATATCCTGATAAATATTCCGTTTTTCCATGTTTTGTGTTTGCCCCCTTACCTCAAATTCTGTTTTCTCATAGGGATATCTTTATTCCGTGACAATTGGGATCAGGAGCATTCCCCGTTTTTCAACCACGTCTCCCACAAGATCATTTTCACTCATCACCTGCTCGACAGAGGTATTATACCGTTTGGCGATCTCCCAAATCTGTTCTCCTTCGTCTGCATAATAGATTGTCAATGCTATATCCTTATCCCGCACTTTTGGTTTCTCTTCATTGACAGTAATATTTGTGACAATCGATTCCCGCACTTTCGTTACTGCTTCCCCGCTCAAACAGCATTCTACAGAAACGGCAGCGCTTTCGCCCTCCAAAGAGGCCTGTAAGGAAACCAACTGCAGATGTGGAGAATATTCCAAAGTCATCGGGGAATTGGACAGGGTTCTTTCATGGTCGAATTCATCTTTCGCCGTAATACAGAGCAGATTATGTTCTGCGTCATAGGCAAGCATCGCAATATCCAATTGAATGCGGCAGATCGCTTTTCCCTGTGTAATCTGCGTGGAAATAATCTTCATCTCACAGAATGTATCACACAGGGATTCCATTGCCTGAGGCAGATTTAACTCGCTTTTATGGGTAAAGCTCTCCTGTTCGCGGGTTACAACATGCTCAAAATCCACCTGTTTTTGTTCGTAATCCGATTCATAGAGAGTGGAAAACACGTCGCACACGGAAAGGATCTCCTCTTCCCTGCGTACTTTCGCAATCACGCAGAGTTCACAATCCAATGTCAATGCCGTATTTTCTTCAAATTCCTGATGCGGCGCCATTTCGCAGGAAGTCACTGTCAGAGAAATATCGCAGCTGCATCCCTCATCCACACCCTCGACGTCCAGTATCTGGCTAAAGGGCAGCATCTGATCTACTGTGCACAGGGCTTTGCTCTCCTTATCGCACAAATAGAGGATATGGAGATACAACTCCCCTTTTAAAATAATTTTTCCTGCAATCAATTTACAATCGCTTGCCTGAGCGCGAGCCGTCACTTTCAGAATGCTGAAGACAGGAGGATTTCCTTCCGGAAGTTCCATATCCTCGTGGATACTCAGTTCCCTTTTTACACAGGAACACAGGCGGCTGACTGGAAACACCCGTTTTTTCAGCTGAATGCCCGCCCCCTGCGCATCCCCAGTCAACTCACAGGAGAGCCGGTTGATTGCCTGTATTTTCAGAACAACCGCTCCACGGATGTCTAATCTACGCTGACTGACTGCCCTGCAATTGACATAGCTGACTGATGGGCAGACGAGAATATCCGCATCCGGCATCACACGGCCAAGCTCTACTACTTTGGAAAATGGGCACCGATAGACTGCGTATCTTGGTTCTTCCTCTGGCGCAACATACAGAACCTCCGCCACTGCGGTTCCCTCGATGGAAAGACTTGTACCGCTTAGTGTTTTGGATATGACGCGGGGTGTAATGCTGCATTTCAGGATTCTGACAATATCCGGCAGGTAATCAGGCAGTACAAAATCGCATTCTATGGACTGCTCTGCCGCCCCATCGTATACCATTTCGTTTATTGAAGCAGTTTCCTGTGTGACTCTTAGCTCCATAAGGATTTCCTCCCCTTTTTATTTTCTGTTTTACTATATTCGGCTCCGTAGGGCATTATGACAGCCTGTTTGATTTCATCGGGAGTTTTTCTAAGAATCCCTCTCACTGCAGATTGCTCCAAAAAAGTAGGCCCACTATACAAAAAAGCAGGTCCACAGCGTTTCACTGTGGACCTGCCTGAAAAACAGAAACTATTCCTGTGTGTCTTCTTTTGCCGCTTCAATAATAGCAGCTTCCAGATTGGAAGGAACCTGTTCATAACGGACAAAATTCAACTCAAAGCTTCCGCGTCCCTGCGTTGCAGAACGCAGATAAGTGGTAAAGTCATGCATCTGAGCCATAGGAACCTCTGCAACGATTTCCTGTACCCCATCGGATACGGGGTTCATCCCAAGGACACGGCCACGGCGCTTGGTAACCTCTCCCATCAAATCGCCGGTATTGGCGTCTGGAATGACGGCATGGAGTTCCCCAATCGGTTCCAGAAGAACCGGGGACGCTTCTGCCAATCCCGCTTTATAGGCCAGGGAAGCCGCCGTTTTGAATGCCATTTCAGAGGAATCCACCGGATGGTAAGATCCATCTACCAAAGTCGCTTTCAAGCCGACCACCGGATACCCTGCCAGAACACCCTTCTGGGCGGAATCCCGCAGACC
Source organism: uncultured Clostridia bacterium (assembly GCA_937901805.1). Classification (GTDB taxonomy): domain Bacteria; phylum Bacillota; class Clostridia; order Oscillospirales; family Ruminococcaceae; genus Pseudoruminococcus_B. The sequence continues at coordinate 4,462 of CALDJI010000271.1, forward strand.
TTTTTCCACTGCTGGGAAGAAGTTGCGCGGGACGGCGCCGCCAAAGACATTTTCTGCAAAAACAAGATCTTCACTGTCGCATGGTTCAAATTCAATCCAAACATCGCCGAACTGCCCATGGCCGCCAGTCTGTTTCTTATGTTTCCCCTGTACTTTGACTTTTTTTCGAATTGTCTCCCGGTACGCCACTTTCGGCGGTTCCAAATCCATATCCACACCGAATTTATCACGCAGCTTGCTCATAGCGACTTCCAAATGCTGCTCGCCTAAACCGGAGAGAATCTGCTGATGGGTTTCCTGGTTGATTTCAAAGGAAAGGGTTGGATCTTCTTCGATCAATTTTGCAAGGCCCTGGGCAATTTTTGCCTCGTCCCCTTTGGCTTTCGGACGGATTGCCATGGAATAGCAGGGCTTCGGGAAACCAATCCCTTC
>CALDJI010000272.1 GCA_937901805.1 uncultured Clostridia bacterium
AGTAGCGGTTGTCTTCCAGCATCTTGCTGATGCCGCCGAGCTGTCCGACCATCCGTTTAATACGGTTTTGCAGCAGCGTCAATTCCTTTTCACTGCGGGGCGTCGCCTTGTGGTGACAGGGACACTCCCGGTACTGCCCTGGGGCTGCGGTTTTCTTTTCCTGATTTCCCATCTGCAAACCTCCTGAAAAATACCCTTATGGGGTATTTTGATTTCTCTATTATAATACCCCCTATGGGTATTTTCAAGCCTTTTTCGAAAAAAGTTTACTTTTTTACTGGGAATTCTTTTTACACTTTTCTCTACCAGAAGCACTCAGCCATTTATCATCTGTAATTGTACCCTTTTCCAACTACCGGTATGTATCCCGGATTTTGAGAAGATCGGTTCGAAATTGCGGGGTGTGCTTTTCCGGTTTTATGGAGATGAAATTATTGTCCATATGTGTCTCCTTTTTCAATTGAATTACTATTCGATATTCTATTTTCTTGTATACAAAAAGCAGGGTGATGGTATCACCCTGCTGAAAAGCACTCTGTTTTCACAAATTTACCAGTTCTGACTGATATAGTTGGATGCCTCAACCGCCGCAACAGCTCCATCCGACGCCGCAGTAATCAGCTGGCGGAGAAGTTTTGTCCTGGTATCCCCTGCGACAAATACGCCCGGAACATTGGTATGACAATCTTCTCCTGCACGGATATAACCGCCTTCATCCAGATCAATCACGCCTTCGAACAGGCTGTTATCCGGCACCAGGCCCACTGCAACAAATACGCCGGAAACTGCAATTTCCCGCTCGCTGCCATCCTTCACATTTTTCACTGTTACACTTTCAACGCTTTTTTCGCCATGGATGGATTCAACAACGGAATCATACACAACCTCAATATTTTCCTTTGCAAGAACCGCATCCACTGTCACCTGGTGTGCACGGAATGTATCCCTGCGGTGGATGAGGGTTACTTTGCTGCAGTTATTTGCAAGGAACAAGGCGTCTTCCAGCGCCGTATTGCCTCCGCCGACTATGACGACGTCCTTGCCCTTATAAAACGCCCCGTCACAGGTTGCACAGTAGGATACGCCGCGCCCGCTAAGCCGCTCTTCCCCCTCGCAGCCGAGCAAACGATGCTGTGCGCCGTTGGCAATGATCACTGTTTTCGCATGGTATTCCTCTTTATTTGTAACAACGACTTTTTCTTTTTCAGTACAAGAGACTGAGGAGATCTTCCGGCTGACCACTTTTGCCCCTAAATCCTTGGCCTGTTTCGCAATCTGCTGACAAAAATCAAACCCGGAAATTTTGGGAATGCCCGGATAGTTTTCTACCTCTGGAGTATTAAAAATCTGGCCGCCCGGCATCGGCATTTTTTCCAGAACGGTGACGCTGTGTCCTGCACGCACGCCGTAAATGGCAGCCGCAAGACCTGCGGTTCCGCCGCCAATAATCAAAATATCTTCCATTTCTGTTGCCTCCATTCTTTTCCTGTTAATTCCAAGTATACTATATCCGTGTATATTTTGCAATTAGATTGTTTTTGTCCGGTAAAAATCCAGACAAATGGACAGCCATTCACACCCTTTGCATACCGTTTCCAATTTGCCGGCACGGAGAATCTCCCTTGCGACTGTTTCCCGAAATTCCTTCCAGGGGATCCTCGTTCCCGGAGTATACCCGCATAAAGCAAGACAGGCGGCATCGTATTGTTCCACTTTTTGTCCGGAAGTACACCCTTGTTCCTGCTTATGAGGACAACATCTGCACAAATCATCCGCCTGACAGCACAGTTCCACTTCCTGCTGCGGCGATTTTTCCAACACACCAATGATTTCCGTCATATTTTTCACAAATTCTTCGCTGTATCCTTTTCCCACAAATTGTTGAATACACAGCCCATGGTGCGGTCGAAGATGAACCATTCGAACCCCTACTTTCCTTTGTGCCATATTGGACGCAAAGGCCCAAAAACAGTTTCCCTGTTTTCATATCCCTTCCTTCCGTATGACGCTTTATTCATAAATATGATATTTTTGTTTTTCTTTTTCAAACTGTTCGGCGTCCAATGCAAACATCCGAATAAGGTAATCAACGTCCCTGACAGCAGTGCGCACACGGCTGGTCCCCACTACATAATCAAATTTCGTGCGGACAGACTGTTCGTCTTCCGGGGAAAAAAATCGGATCGATTCCGGCGCCATGGAAAATGCTTCTCCCAGCAGATAAAGTGCCGCCTGCGCCGGACGCGCCGCTCTTTTGTCCGTCAGATGCAGCTGCACACCGTAACAGCGCCGTTCCCGGTACCGTCCCTGTGATGGGAAGAAGCGCACGGGACGAAATACAATCCCCGGCAACGCCTTTTCGTTGAGCCGGCTTGCCAGTTCGTAACCATCCAGCCAAGGGGCTCCCACCTGCTGATAGGGAACGGAAGTACCAAGCCCAACTGAAAGCGCTGTCTGCTCCAGCATACCCGTGCCGGAGTACAAAAGCGCCGCATCCGGGGTAGGAAGATTCGGAGTAGGCGGGAGATAGACAAGTC
>CALDJI010000273.1 GCA_937901805.1 uncultured Clostridia bacterium
GACTTTATTGGACATAGGAAACAACCTCCAATTCTTGATTTCAACTTTATTGTACGCCAAAGGGCACCTATTTTCAAGTCTCTGAATAGAAAAAGGGGACTTTTTGACAGAAGTCCAGCAGGATTTGCAAGTCTCGCTTCCTTTATGATCGGATTTATGATAAAATAAGCAGAATGCCACAATAAAAATCCGATTTCCGGTTTGCGGAAGTATTGGCAAGCCGGATTCTTTGAACATTTAAAAACCAGTCGGGAGGGACTGCCTGTGATGTACGAAACAATGGAAGCACTGCGTGAGGAATGCCTGAACTGTCAAAAATGCCCGCTTGCCAAAACTCGCACCAATGTCGCTTTCGGAGCGGGTGTGGAAGACGCGGAGATTCTTTTCATCGGAGAAGGGCCGGGAGAGCAGGAGGATCTGCGCGGCGAGCCTTTTGTCGGACGCGGCGGCCAGCTGCTGGAAAAATACCTCGCTGCAATCGACCTTTCCAGGGAGAAAAACATCTACATTGCAAACATGGTAAAATGCCGGCCGCCGAAAAACCGGGATCCTCTTCCGGAGGAAATGGAAGCCTGCCTGCCCTATCTCCGCAACCAGACCGCCATCCTGCGGCCCAAAATCATCGTATGCCTGGGGAGAATCTCTGCACAAAAGCTTATTTCCCCCAATTTCCGGGTGACCAAGGAGCATGGGCAGTGGATTCAGAAAAACGGCGTGTGGATGATGGGGACGTTTCATCCTGCAGCCCTGCTGCGCAATCCGCGCAACAAACCGGACGCTCTTGAGGATTTTCAATCCCTGCGGGAAAAAATCCGGGAGGTCTGCACGCATACCTACTGATTTTTCAGTAGCAAACCTGTTTTTTCAGAATACTATGGAGTATAAACGCTTTTCGGAGCGCTTTATACTCCATTTTTCTGTCTTCCGGAAAAACGGGAAGTATCCCAAAAAAGCCGGACACCGATCAAAGAGCTCCTGACATAAGCGCACTGACGATATCGGAGGGATGAATGATGTCTGCTGTCAACCATGCCGCACATTATTTTTTGACTGCCAATTCCCCGCAGGGATTTGTTTCCAGATTTACGGAGCTTTCCAATGTTAAGGACGGATGGCATATTCTGATCCTAAAAGGCGGCCCCGGATGCGGAAAATCCACCTTTATTAAAAACCTGTTCCTCCTGCTTGCCGACAGGGAGCCCCATCCGGAACTCATCCACTGTACCGCCGATCCCTCCAAACTGGACGCGGCGGTTTTTCCAACGCTCAAATTCTGTGTGGTGGACGGCACCCGGCCGCATGCACTCGAACCCCGTTATCCCGGTGTTTATGAGCACACACTGGATCTATCCGTCTACCTGAATACGGATCGGCTGGAATCCTACCGGGACGCCATCATTACGCTGACCAATGAAAGCGAATTAACCAGCAGGCGTGCCGTCCGCTTCATCTCTGCCTCGGGCTCCCTGATCAGCGATACATACCGCATGGCTTTGGAAGAAACCGACATCGGAAAAATCAGGAAATACGCTGCCCGGCTTGCCGCAAGGGAAATGAAGCCCCGCGGGAAAAGCCCGGGAAAAGAAATCCCCCGTCTGCTCAGCTGCGTCACACAGGAGGGAATCATGATGTTTTTGGATACCCCCTCCGTTTTATGCGACCACGTCTGCCTGATTGAGGATGAATACGGAAGCGTCAACCGGCTTCTTCTCCAAGCGCTCAAAGACCATGCGCTGCGGGCGGGATACGACGTTATTGCCTGTTACTGCCCGA
>CALDJI010000274.1 GCA_937901805.1 uncultured Clostridia bacterium
ATGGAGGAAACCACCTGCTCGAGCGTCATGGACGCGCTGTCCTGTATGACACAGCTGGGTTTTGCCGCTTCCAGAAGCTGTGGATTGACAAGGCTGCCCGCATAGATGATTCTGTCCGCTTTTTTCAACAGGTTCTGTCCGCGCACGGTGATCAAATCCGGTGCGCCGCTGCCCGCCCCTACAAAGAAAATCATCGCTCGTTCCCCTTTTCCTCTGGAATGACCACTGTGGTAAAGTACCCGGTCTTGGGCAGCTCCCCGCTCAAATCCCGGCAGATCACCTCATCGGAAAGCCCGCAGTTTTGAATGAAGGCGGCCTGTTCCAGCAGTCCCCGTTCCCGAAGGATTTCTGCAAGGCCCTGCAAATCCTTTCCCGCTTTCATCAGCACCTTGGCGCCGGGCTGGGAAAGCCCGGCCTCCCAGCCTGCGTGCCCAACCGGCAGGACATGGAGCTGCCGGCAGCCCTCGGTCAGGCTGATCCCAAGCCGGGCGGCGACCGCGCAGAAGCTCGGCACGCCGGGGATCATCCTGGTTTCACAGCCGGATTCCCTGACAAACGGTTCCAGATGGCCGAAGGTGGAATACAGGGTAACGTCCCCCAGGGTGATCATGGCGACGTCCCGTCCTGCATGCAGTTCGGAAAGGAGCAGCCCGGCGGTTTGACGGTGGGCTTTTTCCCGCTCTTCCCGGTTCCCCCGCATAGAGAAGGGGAGGTACAAAACCCGTTTTCCCTCCAGCGGCACTGCGCTTTTCACAATGTCCAGCGCCAGGTTCTTTTCCCCTTCCGTCTGCGGGCAGGCGATGACCGGGCATTCCTGCAAAACCCGCACCGCTTTGAGGGTGAGGAGTTCCGGGTCCCCCGGGCCAATCCCCACGCCGTACAAAATCCCCTGTTTCAATCCTGATTCCTCCTTATCATTGCCTTTGCCTGATTTGTCAGCCCGAGCAGACCCCGCGTCCCAAAGAGCACGGCGCCTGCGCGAACCCTCTCCCCGGCAAACCGGGAGAGGGTATTTTCTATTTTTTCAAGGAGCATCGGGACAACCGCCCCGAGCAGGCCCTGTTCTTCCAATATCCGCACTGCTTCATCCGTGGTGGCGCTTTCCATCAGTTCCCGCGCCACCTGCGCCGTACAGCCGGAAAGCGCCGCATAGGCGGTCAGCACCTCCAGCCGGCAGTCCGCATAACGCGAATGAGTATTGCGCACCCCGGCGGCGAGCTTGACAAGCTTGCCGATATGCCCGACAAGCAGGATCTCCCCAAAACCATAGCGCGCGCCGAATTCCACCGCGTCCCCGATATAATTGGAGCATTTGACGACCGGCGCCAAGTGCAGGGCGGGTGTGTTCCGGATAAAATCCGCCCCATAGTTGCCGGGCGCGAGCACCAGGATTTTTCCCGGTTCCTGCGCGCGCATTTTGATTTCCAGCTCCAGGCTGTCCACCATCGCCTGTTCGCTCATCGGTTCGACAATCCCGGTAGTCCCGAGGATGGACAATCCGCCTTCGATTCCCAGGCGGGGGTTAAACGTGCGTGCGGCGAGCGTCCGGCCCTCCGGGATACTCACCGTGACGAGCAGGCCCCCGTCGTATCCGGCTTCTTCACAAGCCGCTTCCACTGCCTGGGCAATCATCTGCCGGGGCACCCGGTTGATGGCGGCCGCCCCCACCGGCTGATCAAGCCCCCGTTTGGTGACCCGGCCGACGCCTTCCCCGCCCTCAATGGTAATCCCGGGGCCGGGGACAAGGCGGGCTTCACAGAAGACGAGGACGCCGTCGGTGATATCCGGATCGTCGCCGCTGTCCTTGCGCACAGCGCAGCGGGCGAAATCCTCCCCCACGGTGATCTCCTCCACCGGCACCTCAAGCGCAATCCCTTTGGGGGTTACGAGGCCGGCGGTGCGGCAGGCGGTTTTCATAAGCAGGGTTTTCGCGGCGGCCTGCGCCGCAAGCGCCGCACAGCTCCCCGTAGTGTAGCCGCACCTCAGGCGTTTGGAACCTTTGAACACATATTCTTCCAGTTTCATAAAGGCACCTCCCCTGCCGTTTTTCACCGCGCCTTACAGCTGCTTTGCCTGTTGAAGATGGGAAAGGTAGATTTCCTGCACGGCGGGGATCTCCCCCAGGCCGGCGAGCACGCAGCGCACCTGATAGCCCTGCTGCGCAAGGACGGCGGAAAAGCTGTCCTCCGGCCCGGCCATATCGTTTTCCGCATGATCTCCCGCCACCACCATCAGCGGGGCAAGGCAGAGCTTTCGGTATCGAGCCCGGCGGAGTTTTTTCTCCGCCGCGGCAAGCGTCGGATACCCCTCCACCGTAGTGACGAAAACCTGCTCACAGCCTGCATCCTTTGCCATGCTGTCCATCGCAGAGTAGGCGGCGTCTGCAAAATGCGCCGTCCCGTGCCCCATCCACAGCAGGGCCTCCTCCGGCTGGAGGTGGTAAAAGGGGACAGCCGCTTTGAGCAGGGCGAAATAATCCTCCGTCCGATCAAGCAAAGGCGCCCCTAGGCGGATCTCTTGAAATTCCGCCGCAAAACCCACAACCTGCGCGCGGAGTTTTTCATATTCCTCCCCATGGATGATATGGGTCGGCTGGATGGAAAGGTGGGTATACCCTTCGTCTTTCAGAGAAGCGAGCAGGGTTTCCAGGGAGGGGATGGAAATCCCCTCGTTTTTCATGGTTTCCCGGACGACAATCCGGGAGGTAAACGCCCGGAACACCGGAATTTCCGGATAGCGCGCCTGTACGGCGCGTTCAATCCCGCCGATGGCACGCTCCCTTGTCTGCGGGCGGGTCGTTCCAAAACTCACCATGATGATTGCTTGTTTTTTCATGGATATTCCTCTCTTTTTGATGTGCATGATGAAAAATATCCGCCCTGGGACAAACCCCAAAGCGGACATGCACCAAAATCCGGAAACCCCCAATGGAGATTCCGGTGCATGTACCGGTCCATCCTTCCGTGGACAGATACGTTCTCGAGCGCCCAAAGGCAGGTCTTCTGGCTTGCGGATCTTCTTCCGGCGCCTTCCCGCCGGCCTTTCGGCGGCAGTGGCAATGATGCCGGTGTTTCATCCGTTTACAGCGGCGGGGACCGCGCGGGATTTTCACCCGATCTTCCCTATTCTCCCGGCATGCTGGCCGGGCACCGTTTGGGCTTTCTGTTTCTGATCTCCGCTTGTCCATTTTCGAAAGAGTTCGAGCGGGCAAGCGGTTGTTTTTATCTTACCCCATCCCCCATGGCTTGTCAACGAAACCGCCGCCATACGGCAAGAAAAAAGCACCGGGGCGCCATCCCCCAAAACGGCGGGCGATCCATTGGGGATTCGGACGGGAAAAGGGAGCCGGAAAACGAAAATGTCCGCATCCCCGATAAAACTGCTAGAAGGAAACCTGCAAAACCGGGATTCTTCCTGCAAAATGCGGGGCAAGCCGGGCTTTCCCCATGAACCCAGCTCTCTCCCTGAAGAGATCCCACAGAAAAACAGAAAAGGGGAATACTAAAGAAAAATTTCATATTCCCTGTAACTTTTCCAAAACCCATTCGTATAAGCTTATGGAACCGGAAAGGAGGTAAATTACATGGAGGAAGACAACCTGCTGATGCAGCGGGCGGCCGCAGGGGACAAGGATGCGTTTGAGGCGCTGGTACTCCGTCACCGGGATCATGCGGTTCGGTTTGCCGCCCGTTTTACTGCAAACCGTTTCGACGCAGAGGACATTGTCCAGGAGTGTTTCGCGAAACTCTATGTCCGGCGGAAACAATGGAAAGACGGCGCTTCCTTCAAAGCTTACCTCTATACCATAATCCGCAACCGATGCACGGATCTTTCCCGCCTGAAGCGGGAAACTGCCGCGCTTTCCGAGGAAGAACTGGAACTGGTTTCCAGAGAGGGGCTTCCGGAAACCACCGCTTTGGCAAAGGAAGAACGGGAGAGGGTTTCCCTTGCGGTTTCCCGGCTGAAACCAGAGTACCGCACCGCGCTCTATCTATTTGCCTATGAGCAGATGGATTACCGCTCGATCGCCAAAGTCATGGGCAAAACCCAGGCGCAGATCAAAATCATCCTGCACCGTGCAAGGAAAACATTGAAAAAACAGCTTTTGAGGAGGGAAAAAGAATGAAAGACGATCGAAAATACCTGGATGAAATGTGGAGCATTGTCAGCAGACTGCAAATAGAAGAACATCAAAAACAGGCGGCGCGTAAAAAAAACCGGTTCCTGCTGTTGTTATCCGCAATGATTTACAGCGCGCTTGCCGCTTTGTTTTTCCTCTTCATCTCCATCCCCTATGCAAAGACTTCCCATTTACTGACGGCCTGCAGCGCAATGCTCGTGATTGGATTTTGCATGGATGGGATGTTATATCACCGGTTTCGATTGGAGGACAAATAATTCATGAAAGCCCAAATCACCATTAAAAATCTTTCCAAACGTTTTGGACAAAAACAGGCGCTTTGCGAGGTCAATCTCACCCTGACAAACGGTATGTTCGGACTGCTTGGAAGGAATGGCGCGGGAAAAACCACCCTGATGAGGATTCTTGCCACGCTGCTCAACAAAACAGACGGGGAAATCACCGTCTGCGGTATTCCCATTGAACAGGCGTCCAAAGTACGCGCACGGGTTGGATACCTGCCGCAGGACTTCAGCTTTTATCCAAACATGACCGTCTACGAGGCCATGGAATATTTGGGGGTTTTGTCAGATGTGCCGAAGAAAATCCGGAAAGAGAGAATCCCGCTCCTGCTTTCCCAGGTCAATCTGGATGACTGCCGGAATCTGCGGGTACGCGCGCTTTCCGGAGGAATGCGCCGCAGGCTTGGCATTGCGCAGGCAATTCTGCACGACCCGCAGGTGCTCATTGTCGACGAGCCGACTGCCGGGCTGGATCCGGAAGAGCGGGTTCGTTTCCGCAACCTGCTGTGTGAGATTGCAACGGATCGGATTGTCCTGCTTTCCACCCATATTGTGGAGGATAT
>CALDJI010000275.1 GCA_937901805.1 uncultured Clostridia bacterium
ACCAAAAAGCAGGAGGGCCTTGCAGCTCTCCTGCTTTTTTGTTCAGAGATTATTTTATCAAGGATTTTCCGCCCATGTACATGCGCAGTGCCTCCGGAATGTTGACGGAACCATCCGCATTGAGATTGTTTTCCAAAAAAGCAATCAGCATACGCGGCGGTGCGACCACGGTGTTGTTGAGCGTGTGCGGGAGATAATTGCCCTTTTCCTCCCAGGTTGGAGCAGCTTCCGACCTCGAAATATTTTTTCTGGCGGGGGGACCAGGCTTCCACATCGATGCTCTTGACCTTTAAATCCGCAAGATCACCGGAGCAGCACTCCAGCGTACGCACCGGGATATCCAGGGAACGGAAGAAATCAACGGTGTTGTGGTAGAGTTTTTCAAACCACTCCATGCTGTCCTCCGGTTTGCAGACGACGATCATCTCCTGTTTTTCAAACTGGTGGATCCGGTAGACGCCGCGTTCCTCAATACCATGTGCGCCTACTTCCTTGCGGAAACAGGGGGAGTAGCTGGTGAGCGCCTGCGGGAGTTTGTCTTCGGTGAGGATGGTATCGATGAATTTGCCGATCATCGAATGTTCGCTCGTCCCAATCAGGTACAGGTCTTCCCCTTCAATTTTGTACATCATGTTTTCCATTTCTGCAAAGCTCATGACGCCGTTGACAACGTCTCCGCGGATCATAAACGGAGGGATATAGTAGGTAAAGCCGCGGTCGATCATGAAATCGCGTGCATAGGAGAGGATGGCGGAGTGCAGGCGGGCGATATCCCCGCACAGGTAGTAAAACCCGTTTCCGCTGGTCTTTCTGGCGCTGTCCAGATCGATCCCGTTGAGCCGTTCCATGATGTCTACATGGTAGGGAATTTCAAAATCCGGCACAGCCGGCTCGCCAAAGCGTTCGACTTCGACGTTCTCGCTGTCGTCCTTCCCAATGGGGACGGAAGGGTCAATGATGTTCGGGATGACAAGCATCCGCTCGCGGATGAGTGCGGAGAGATCCTCCTCCCGCGCCTCCAGTTCACTGAGTTCTTTTGCCATGGAGGTAACCTGGGCTTTTGCCTGTTCCGCTTCCTCTTTCATGCCCTTCGCCATAAATCCGCCAATCTGCTTGCTGATGGCGTTGCGCTGTCCCCGCAGATAGTCGCAGCGGGTTTTGGCTGCGCGGTATTCTTCGTCAAAGGCAATTACTTCATCGACCAGCGGAAGCTTTTCGTCCTGGAATTTGCGCTTGATGTTTTCTTTGACAATGTCCGGGTTTGTCCTGAGAAATTTGATGTCCAGCATTATGGATTCCTCCTGTAATTTTTTTCATAAAAATAAAAATCCCTCTGTCCCCTTTAGTCTGGGACGGAAGGATTCCGCGTTGCCACCCAAATTGCCGGAAACTTGCCGTTCCGACCGCTCGATCCGTGCGGTAAAGGGCACGCCCCTCCGGCTCGCCGCCGACAGCTCGGGGAGTGGAAAAGCCCAGCTTTTGCCCGGCTTGCACCGACCGCCGGTTCTCTGTTGCAAAAGGAAAGGGCCGCTTCTCCTGTCATTGCTGATTATTCTTTTTTAGAGTATAGCCGATTCCCGAAAAATATGCAAGAGGAGGATTTTTTTATTTCCCTGCAGTTTTTTGTTTGGAACTGTACTTTTTCAGAATACAATTTTTGTAAAATGTATTTGAAAGAAAGACCAATTTGGTGATTCTATGAAAAATGGCATTCTATTTTCGGATTTTTATGGGAATATTATTCGAAAATCAAGCGCCGCAAATCTGGCATTAGACAAAACATCTAAATTTTGATACAAAAATTGTCTGTTTTCTTGAGTGAAAAACCGGACGGTACAAATTGTCTGCGGGAAATAAAAATGCTATAATAACGATAAGCAGCCATGGGCGAACGGTTTTCAGCCATAGCTTTCCCGGCTGCTTTCGCCGTTTGGGCAACTGGACGGCTTGTGAATGATAGAAAGGTGGAACTTTTTTGATAGAGGAACTCTCTCATCTGATTGTGGTGACCGGGCACTACGGGAGCGGGAAGACCAACCTGAGCGTCAATCTTGCACTCGATCTGCGTGCCCGCGGGGAACAGGTCGTGGTGGTGGATCTGGACATCGTCAATCCCTATTTCCGTACGGCGGATTTTGCACAGATGTTCGGTAGTAAGGGGATTTCGGTCATCAATCCGGAATTTGCCAATACCAATCTGGATCTCCCGGTGGTTAACCCCCAAATTTATTCGGCGTTTAACCAGCCCGATTCCTACGTGATTTTCGATGTGGGCGGCGATGACGACGGGGCAATTGCCCTGGGGCAGTATGCCCATCTGTTTTCGCAGCGGGAATACTCCATGCTCTATGTGGTTAACCGTTTCCGCCATGTCGAGCCGGATACCGGGGAGGCGGTCGGCCTTCTCCGCCGGATCGAGGCAAGCTCCCGGCTCAAAGTGACCGGGATCGTGAACAATTCGCATTTATCGGAGGAAACCAGCCCGGAAACCGTACTGGAATCCGTCCGTTATGCCAAAGAGATCGCCTCTCTCAGCGGCATCCCTTTGTTGGGTACTGCTGTGAAAGAGGGGATTGCACAGGCTCTGTCCGGACAGGTGGAACACCTGTACCCAGTCAGGCGCTATGTCAAAACTCTTTGGGAAAAATAAGGCAACAGCAGGGATTTGCATCCACTTTGTAAACCCTGAAACAAACAGTGGAGGTGTTTTCATGGCCAAAATGACCGTCAATGAATCGCGCTGCAAAGGGTGCGGGCTGTGCGTGACTGCATGCCCGAAAAAAATTATCGCCCTCTCCAAGACCCGCCTCAATGAGAAGGGCCTTCATCCGGCAGAAGTCATTGATATGGACAAGTGCATCGGATGCGCAATGTGCGCAATGATGTGTCCGGACGTCGCGATTACAGTAGAAAGGTAGGAAGACAACATGGCTGAAAAAGTTCTCATGAAAGGAAATGAGGCAATTGCAGAAGCGGCTATGCGTGCCGGCTGCCGTCATTTCTTTGGTTATCCGATTACTCCGCAGACGGAGATTTCCGCATACCTGTCCAAAAAGATGCCGAAAATCGGCGGCACCTTCCTTCAGGCGGAATCTGAAGTAGCTGCAATCAATATGGTGCTCGGCGCTGCGTCCTGCGGCGTGCGTGCAATGACCTCCTCTTCTTCTCCGGGTATCTCCCTGAAAACCGAGGGGATCTCCTATATTGCCGGCTCCGACGTCCCCTGCGTGATTGTCAACGTCCAGCGCGGCGGCCCGGGACTCGGCAGCATTCAGCCGGCCCAGTCCGACTATTGGCAGGCAACCAAAGCGCTCGGCCACGGTGATTTCCATGTCCTCGTCTATGCTCCGTCTTCCGTTCAGGAGATGGTGGATTACGTCTATGAGGCGTTTGATAAGGCGGAACAGTACCGGATGCCGGCTATGATCCTCAGCGACGGCGTCCTGGGTCAGATGATGGAACCGGTTGAATTTACAGATCCTGTCATCAATCCGCATGACAAATCCTGGGCGACTACAGGCCACGAAAATAAGCGCGCTCACAATGTCGTCAACTCCCTGTACCTGACTCCGCAGGAACTCGAGGATCTGGTGCATCAGCGGTTTGAGCGCTACAAACTTGTCGAGCAGAACGAACCGAAGGCAGAGGAATACCTGACTGAGGATGCAGATATCGTACTGGTCGCCTACGGCGCTACTGCCAGAATTGCAAAGGCAGCTGTCAACCAGGCAAGGGAAATCGGCATCAAAGCCGGCCTTATCCGCCCGATCACCCTGTGGCCGTTCCCGAAAGCAAGCTTTGAAAAAGCAGCGGAGCACGCAAAGAAATTCCTGTGCGTGGAAATGAGTATGGGCCAGATGGTGGAGGATGTCACTCTGGCTATCCATTCCAGCAGGCCGGTTGCTTTCTTTGGCAGAACCGGCGGCGTGATCCCTGCTCCGGCAGAAGTGTTCGAAGCAATAAAAAAACATACAGGGGGTGCTGAATAATGGCAGTTGTATTTCAAAAACCACATGCCCTGACTGACGCCATTACCCACTATTGCCCGGGCTGTACCCATGGCATTGTACATAGGCTGGTTGCAGAGGTCATTGACGAACTCGGCGTAGAGGGAAAGACCGTCGGCGTTGTCCCGGTCGGCTGCTCTGTTTTGGCATATAACTATTTTAACTGCGATATGATCGAGGCTCCGCACGGCCGTGCTCCTGCGGTGGCAACCGGCGTGCGCCGCGCGCTTCCGGAAAACGTGGTCTTTACCTATCAGGGCGATGGCGACCTTGCGGCAATCGGTACCGCAGAGACTGTCCATGCAGCGACCAGGGGAGAAAATATCACCATCATCTTCATCAACAATGCAATCTACGGCATGACCGGCGGCCAGATGGCGCCGACTACACTGCCGGGCCAGGTCACCCAGACCACCCCGTACGGCCGTGACGTCAACTACTCCGGTTTCCCGATCCGTATGTGCGAGATGCTCTCCACCCTCTCCGGCGTTGCCTTTGCACAGCGCGTAACGGTGGATAATGTCCAGCATGTCCGGGAAGCAAAGGCGGCCATCAAAAAGGGCTTCCAGGCGCAGATCGATAAGAAGGGCTTTTCCATCATCGAAGTCCTCTCCACCTGCCCGACCAACTGGGGTCTTACTCCGGTCGAAGCGCTGGATTGGCTGCGTGAGAATATGATCCCGTATTACCCGCTTGGCGTCTATAAGGACAAGACAGAGGAGGGTGTAAGATAATGGCTGATACAAAAAATATTGTTTTGGCGGGCTTTGGCGGACAGGGTATCCTGTTTGCCGGCAAGGTCATGGCCTATACCGGCTTGATGGAGGGCAAACAGGTTTCCTGGCTTCCTTCCTATGGCCCTGAGATGCGCGGCGGTACGGCAAACTGCAGCGTGTGTATTTCTGACGAGCCAATCGCTTCCCCGGTTGTCCTCAACCCCAATATCCTCATTGCGATGAACCTCCCGAGTTATCAG
>CALDJI010000276.1 GCA_937901805.1 uncultured Clostridia bacterium
TAGAACCCAGCTGTTCCCTTTGGTCAAAATCATCCACTTTGACAACCGCCCCGTCAATATTATAAGGAAGCATCCCTCTCATTCGGCCGATTTCCTCAATCCGGGCAATCACATCGTCAATCTTATCATACCGCTGATAAGATGGGATCACTTTAAAATGCTGTTCTTTCAAATAATCCAGCGACTGTTTATGCGAAGTAATGGATTTCCCTTCTATTTGCTGGATATTAAAAACAAAAATATCCAATTTTCGTTTTGCGGCAATCTGCGGATCTTTTTGGCGCAGTGACCCCGCCGCAGCATTCCGCGGATTTTTAAACGGAGTTTCCTCATTCGTCTCCTGCTGTTCCACAAGCTTTAAAAAATTGGAGCGCGGCATATACACTTCTCCGCGCACTTCCAGTAAAGGCAAGCTCTGCGGAAGCCGGAGGGGAATTGCCGCAATGGTTTTCAAATTGGCAGTTACATCTTCTCCAACAACCCCGTCCCCACGGGTAGAACCCCTGGTAAACACACCGTTTTCATATTCCAGGGATACGGACAGGCCATCGATTTTTGGTTCTACAACGTACAGTGGCTTTTCCACGGTTTCTTTCACACGTACATCGAAATCCCGCACTTCATCGGTAGAAAATACATCCTGCAAACTGCCCATCTGAACCGCATGCGTCACTTTTTGAAAATCGTTGAGTGCCGCTCCTCCTACGCGGACAGTTGGGGAATCCGGCGTTTTCAATTCCGGATACTGCTCTTCCAAATCCATCAGTTCGTGCATCAGCCGGTCGAATTCATAGTCTTCGATCTCCGGATTATCCAGCACATAATACTGATAACTGTGGTGTTCCACAATTTTTTTAAGTTCCTCTACACGCTTGGCAGCGGATGTTCTCTCCATGTTTTTACCCTCCGAAAATCGCTTTTTTTATTATAGCATAATCCAGGAATTTTGAAAATAAAATCTCGAAAAATCTCACTTTTTGTGGCATAGACCAAATTGCCGGGATATCCTTTCCCTGAGTATGGAGAAAATTTCCCATTTTCATGCAGTCCTATTATTTATACCCCCTTCGCCGCAAGACCATAATGAAAAATCATAGGGATTGATTGGAGAACCGATATGAATTCATGTTACCGGCATCGCAAATTCCTGATGGCAGGCGTTCCTTTTCTATTTGTCCTGTTTATTTTTTCGAATTCCATGCAAAACGGAACAGATTCCGGCAATCGAAGCGGATTTGTCACCGAATTTTTCAACCGGTTTCTCTCTCTTTTTCATCTGGAAGTGACAGAGCATTTTATCCGGAAAGCGGCCCATTTCAGTGAATATTTTGTTTTGGGCGTTTTGCTTTTACTTACCCTTCGCTGTTTTACCAGGCAGCTTGGCCAATTACTCACGATCCCTCCATTTTTAGGGCTGCTTGTCCCAGTTTGAAATGAGAGCTTGCAGCTGTTCATCCCAGTGCGCTCCGGAATGGTAAGCGATGTTCTGATTG
>CALDJI010000277.1 GCA_937901805.1 uncultured Clostridia bacterium
CCAAGCGCACCCTCAACCGCGAAAATCTGACCGTCATGGATCGCTGGCTGCTCTCCCGCCTCAACACCCTGGTGTCCGAGGTAGACGATCATTTGGCAAACTACCGGATTCCGGAAGCTGCCAAAGCCCTCTCCGATTTCGTCGACGAACTCAGCAACTGGTATGTCCGCCGCTCTAGAGAGCGCTTCTGGGGCACTGAGATGACTGACGACAAGGAAAGCGCCTATATGACTTTGTATACCGCGCTTGTTACAGTGGCCAAAGTAGCGGCTCCCCTCACTCCGTTCCTGAGTGAAGAGATCTACCAAAATCTGGTGTGCAGCCTGGATAAAAACGCCGTGGAAAGCGTCCATCTCTGCGATTTCCCGCAGGCGGACAGTTCCTATGTGGACAAAAAGCTGGAAGAGGATATGGAGGAGGTTTTGCAGGTGGTCACCCTCGGACGCGCGGCAAGAAATGCGGCAAACCGTAAGAACCGTCAGCCCCTTGCAAAAATCTATGTCAAAGCAGATCATGTACTCGATACGGTTTATGAGAATATCATCCTGGATGAACTCAACATCAAGGAACTGGAGTTCATTGACGACGCCTCCGGATTTGTCTCCTATACCTTCAAACCGCAGCTGAGAATCCTCGGTCAGAAATACGGCAAACGGATCGGGGAAATCCGGGGTGCACTCGCTTCCCTGGACGACAGCGCCGCAATGAAGGAACTGCGAAACAACGGCCAGATTTCCCTTTCCCTCTCGGACGGAGAAATCTCCCTGACCGAAGAGGAGCTGCTCATTGAAGAAAAGCAGATGGAGGGCCTCACCTCTCTCAGCGACCGCGGCGTAACTGTAGTACTGGATACCAAGCTTAGCGACGAATTAGTGGAAGAGGGTTTTGTCCGCGAAATCATCAGCAAGATTCAGTCCATGAGAAAAGAAGCGGACTTCAATGTTACCGATCATATCTTTGTCTATGCACAGGGCAACGAAAAAATCGCTTCCCTCCTCACCGCACATAAGAAAGAAATCTCCCACGACGTACTGGCTGACGAAATTTATACGGGCCAAATGGATGGATTTACTGCCGAATGGGATATCAATGGTGAAAAAGTCACCTTTGGCGTTAAAGTATCTGTAAACTAACCGTCCATGAAAATGGATAACAAAAACGTCCGACCATAATTGGTCGGACGTTTTTATTTTTTCTCCGATCGAAATCAGCCCAGCATATCCACCAAAGCCGGGAGCTCTCCCAGATTGCGAATGACAAAATCTGCCCCCGCCCGGCAATAAATATCCCGGACGCGTTTGTCCGCCTGTTCTCTTTCTTTGTGCGGCAGGGCCTCATATTCCTCCTGCGTCATGGCCATTTCACTGCTGCCTTCCAAGATTCCGACCGTGCGCATTCCTGCCGCTTTTCCTTCCAATATATCCGATACCGTATCCCCCACCTTAATCGCTTTATGGACGTTGGATATATGGAGTGCTTCCAAGTTTTTAAAAATCATATAGGGATAGGGGCGTCCACAGTTACCTGTGGAATCCGGGCTGAACCAGCAGTCCGGGGAATACCCCTGCTGTGCAGCTTTGGGGACGACAATTTTCATCATATCATCGGTATATCCGGTGGTAGAACCAATTTTCATTCCCCGTGCGCGCAGTTGTGCTACAGCCTGCACCGCATATGGTTTCGGTGCGGCATAAAGATGGAGTATTTCCGCCATTTTCTGCTCAAATTGCCCATAGAGTTTATCCACATCCTCCTCATCCGGCATATGCCCATACTTTTTCTCCCACAATGCAGAGATCCGCTCCATGGAAAGCATGGTTTTAATGTGATCCCGTTTGAGCATGCCCATGGGTTTTCTGGTTTCCTCCATGGTAGGCGTTACCCCAAAAGAAGTAAATACCTCCATAAAGGCGCCGACCGGGGCAAAGCATCCGTAATCCACAGTGGTTCCTGCCCAGTCAAAAATTACTGCTTCAATCATGTTAATGCACCTCTTTCTGTTTTGAGAGAAATTCATCAATGATTCCGGTGACCTTTTCAATATCCTCCGGGTAGATTTCCCCGATGTTTCCAATGCGGAAGGTATCCATTTCCGTTAATTTTCCCGGATAAATAGCATACCCTCTTTCTTTAATATAGGCATACATCTCCGGAAAAGAAAATTTCACGCCCTGCGGATACAAAAAGGTAGTGATAATCGGGGACTGATGCTCCTCGTCAATATAGGTTTCAAAACCCAAGGCCTTCATTTTTTGAATCAGCAGGCGGTTGTTCTCCGTATAACGGCGGTTTCTTGCAGATATCCCCCCTTCTTCTTTGAGTTCTTCCAGTGCTTTGGCAAAGGCAAGCACGACATGCGTCGGGGAAGTAAAACGCCATTTCCCGTCCTTATCCATTCCTTTCCATTGTTCGTAAAGGTTGAGCGAAAGGCTGCGCGCTTTCCCTCTGCTTTGCAAAAGTTTTTCTTTATTCGCAATAATAAAGGAAAAACCGGGAACCCCCTGGATGCATTTATTGGAACTGCTGATTAAAAAATCGATATGCCAATCCCGCACCGGTATTTCCACGCCGCCAAAACTGCTCATTGCATCCACAAGAAAGGTTTTTCCCGACTCATATACAACTTTGCCGACAGACTCAATATCATTGAGGATGCCAGTGGTTGTTTCACTGTGCACCATCGCCACATGGGTAATCGAGGGATCCTCCCTGAGCATCCTTTCAATTTTTTCTGCGGAAGGAACCCGGTTATAGTGTTCATCATACTGAGTATACGGGATTTGGTTGAAACGGGCAATCTCCCCCATCCGTTCTCCATAAGCGCCGTTGGCGCAGATGAGAAGCTTTTCCTTTGCCCCAATGACGCTGGAAAGGACGGATTCCACTCCAAAAGTCCCGCTTCCCTGCATCAGCACTGCGGTATACTCCTGCTCGCTGACATGGGCAAGTTCCAGCAATTGTGTGCGGATGCGCTGCGTGATCGCCTTGTAATCATCATCCCATGTACAGTGGTCAAAAAGCATCTCCTGTTTGACAGTATCCGTTGTGGTAAGCGGACCCGGGGTTAATAATTTGTAGTGTTTCATTTCAAAATACTCCTTTATTTGATTATTTTTATTATGCGCTTTTTATATTTCACCCGATTACCCAATCGGCAGGCTCCTGTCCATAAGAGAAAGTACCTCCTGACTTGTAGATTTTCTACAAGTCAGGAGGTACTTTCTCTTGACATATCGTCATAATCCCTGTGACGGATCAGTTTTCCGCTCTTATCAAGTTACTTGGAAAAACGGCTGTAATCGCTGAGGATGATTCCCATATACAGCATATCCACGACCGCAATCTGGCTTACCCGGGAAAAAATTGCATTTCCATAAATAACGCTTCCCCCTCCCCCGCAGTTTAACACAATATCGGCGTACTGCTGAATAACCGCGTCCGGGAAATTGGTCACCGCAATCGCCGCGGCTCCGGATTCCTTAGCCAGCTTTAACGCATGGACGGTATCCATGGAACGGCCGGAATAGGAAAAAGCGACCGCCGCTTCCCCCGGCTCCAGATGCCCGGCAGAAATAATCTGTAGATAACTGTCCGTATGCAGACGGCAGGAAATCCCCAGATAGGTCAGTTTATTGAGTAAATCATAGGCAGCTCCCAAAGAGTCTTCCACTGCATAGAGAATCACCGCTTTTGCGTTTGCAATTGTCTCTACCGCCTGTGACAAGGACCGCACTGAGAGGGATTTCAACGTATCTTCCAACAGGTTCTTAGACGCCCGTACTGTTTTATATGGAAGATCTGCAATTTGATCATCCGGCTGCAGATAGAAACCATTTAAAGGCTCTATACCGTGAGAAAAAGACGGCGCTTCTTCCCGAATCAGTGCATGCCGGAATTCCCGGAACCCTGTAAACCCCAGAGCGCGGACAAACCGGATCACCGTCGGCTGGCTGACGCCGGAAAAACCGGAGAGCTGTACAATTGAAAGGGAAGAAATCTTTTGCGGGTTTTCCAGAATAAAATCTGCAACCTTTCTCTCAGACGGCCGCAGGGAAAGATAGGCGCTGCGAACCATATCCATAACTGCTCTATCGCGTTCCATATCATTCCCCCGTTTGTAGAATTCCTACAGATTCCGGGAAAATGCCGATTTTTCCCAGGTATCAACCGATTTCAACAAAATCTGCGTCCTTATTGTACTAGGAAATCCCCTTCCTTGCAAGGGTTCCTTTTATTTTGTACAATTCTCTTTTTTATGGCAAGACGGCAGAAAATCTCTTATAGCCCTATATAATTTTTCGCTATGGATCACATAACTCCCATGATCCTCTCCTTCCAGGATTTTCAGAGTGCTGTTTGGAATCTGTTCCGCAATCAGCCGCGTATGCTCTTCCGGCACCAAATCCTTTTCTCCTGCCAGTACAAACACCGGGATTTGTATCCGGTTTAACTCAGCAGGGGAAATATCCGGTTCATACGCCATCAGCCGCCAGAGTTTGGAGCGGGTTAAGCGGTACATCCATTTGCAGCGGCGTACAAACCGGTTGTCCATTCCTGCCGGATTCAGGTTCGCCCCGCTGACGATCAGCCTGGAAAGCAGATCCGGAAACCGGATAGCCAAAAGCAAACCGATAATCCCTCCATCACTAAACCCATATATAACCGGCTTTTGCAAATGAAGCTGCCGGATAAACTCTCTTGTATCTTCTGCCATCAGGGAATAGCTCAATTCTCTGGTCTTTTCACTTTGTCCATGGCAGCGGCTGTCCAGCGCATATACGGTATAATCATTTGATAATTTTGTCACAACTTTATCAAATATCCGATGATCTTCTCCGTTTCCATGCAATAATAAAAGCGGATCCCCCCGGCCGGTTTTTTCGTAAAAAAGCGTGATTCCATGCACCGCAATCTTCATTAACCCTTTCTCCTTTTCCACCCCAAAATCCCCTTTTATTTGAATCCACATGATTATAACGCGCAACAAAATCAGAAGAAACGCTCCATCTTTCCTCCTAAAAAGTCAGGTAACATCCGATTTTCTCTGTGTTTTTATATAAATCAATTTATACAAATAAAAAGAGGAAAAAGTAAAAATTATTACCAGAATTCCGTCGGAATCCTATTTACAAACGCCGCGCGTCATGCTATGATTTTAACAAAACGGGATTGTTTTTTCATCTGTTTTTTTGAACTGTTTTTCCGTTTGGGCGAATAGAAAAAAAGAAAGTTCGCCTGTAGTCATGACAGATTTTTTGCCGGATCTTTGTAATAAAAAGAAAAAGAAGCAAGTCCGGCATCAGGGGGATATGACAAGTGAAAAAAGGTAAAAAAATCACCATCCTTGGCGCGGGCAATGTTGGTGCGTCCATTGGTTATGCACTGGTATTAGACGGCATGGCTTCCGAGCTCCTTTTTATTGACATCAATGAAAAAAAAGCGCAGGGTGAAGCCATGGATCTTCTTCAAGGCACGCCTTTTTGTGCACCTGTTAAAGTGTATTCCGGTTCTTATGCAGACGCAGTGGATTCCGATATTGTCATCGTTACAGTGGGCCTTGCCCGTAAACCCGGCCAAAGCCGGATTGATCTGGCACAGGCCAATGTGAATATTATCAAACAGGTAATGCCTCAAATTACTAAGGCGGCACCGGACGCAATTTATGTCGTGGTCAGTAATCCGGTTGATATCATTACCTATGCCATTTTAAAAACAACAGATTTGCAGGAAAATCAGGTGATCGGTTCGGGCACCATGTTGGATTCTGCCCGTTTACGTTCCCGTCTTGCTGATCATGTAAGACTAAATCCCAAAAATGTCCATGCCTATGTATTTGGGGAGCATGGAGATAGTTCTATGATTCCATGGTCACTTGCTACTATTGCGGGAATCGAAATGAACCGCTATTGCAGCGACATGTGTGAAAAGCACAATCTCTGCGGAAAAGAAGAACTCAGAGAAATCGAAGAGGATGTCCGCTCTGCCGGGGCAAAAGTGATTGAACGGAAAGGGGCCACCTTTTATGCAGTTGCCCTTTCCGTACGCCGTATTTGTGAATGCATTGTGCGGGATACGCACTCTGTTATGACTGTTTCCTCTCTGGTACATGATCAATACGGCATCAGCGATGTCTGTCTTAGCCTGCCCTATGTGGTAGGGGCGCATGGCATTATTCGCAGCGTAGTGCCTCCTCTCACGGAAGAAGAGGTCACTTTGCTGCACAGGAGTGCCAATACTCTTAAAAATACTATCAGCCAGTTGGAGCTGTAAGCTTTTTTGCGGCCCAGCGGCTGCATAAGTATAAATTATCAGGCAAACCATTGTGTTTTCCATATTGGTTTGCCAAAAAACATTCAGAAAGGAATGGATAAACATGGATTACGCAGCAGAATCCCTGAAAAAACACAAAGAATGGAAAGGAAAAATTGAGGTTGTTTGCCGTGCCCCGCTGGAAAACCACGAGGATCTTTCCCTTGCCTATACTCCGGGCGTTGCACAGCCCTGCCTGGAAATCCAGAAAGATGTTAACCAGAGCTATGAACTGACCCGCCGCGGCAACCTCGTTGCAGTTGTCACCGACGGTACCGCTGTCCTCGGTCTTGGCGATATCGGTCCAGAGGCTGGTATGCCGGTTATGGAAGGCAAATGCGCTCTGTTCAAACACTTTGGCGACGTTGATGCAATTCCTTTGTGCGTCCGTTCCAAAGACGTTGACGAGATTGTCAACACTGTCCGTCTGCTCGCAGGCAGCTTTGGCGGTGTAAACTTGGAAGATATCGCCGCTCCGCGCTGCTTTGAAATTGAGCGCCGCCTGAAAGAGTGCTGTGATATTCCTATCTTCCATGACGACCAGCATGGTACCGCAGTCCTTGCGCTGGCTGCAATGCTCAACGCGCTCAAACTCGTTGGCAAGAAACTTGAGGATATCAAGGTTGTTACCAGCGGCGCAGGCGCTGCCGGAATTGCAATCATCAAACTGCTCATCGCCTCCGGCCTGAACAGCGAAAACGTTATCCTCTGCGACCGCAAAGGCGCAATTTACAAAGGCCGCGACGGTCTGAACAAAGAGAAAGAGGAAATGGCTGAAATCACCAATAAGAACTGCCAGAAAGGTTCTCTTGCAGACGTCCTTGTTGGCGCTGACGTTTTCCTTGGCATCTCTGCTCCTGGTTGTGTCACTCCGGAAATGGTCAAGAGCATGAACAAAGATCCTATCATTTTCCCGATGGCAAACCCGACTCCAGAAATCATGCCGGATCTCGCATATGAAGCAGGCGCCGCTGTTGTCGGTACCGGTCGCAGCGACTTCCCGAACCAGATCAACAACATCCTTGCTTT
>CALDJI010000278.1 GCA_937901805.1 uncultured Clostridia bacterium
GTCAAATCTGCATGTTCGATATCAAAGACCTTGCGCACCAGGGAAAAACCGTTGGAATGGACGCCGGTAGAGGCAAGCCCAATAATTGCATCTCCCGCTTTGAGCTTGCTGCCGTCGATGATGCGATCCTTGTCCACCACGCCCACTGAGAAGCCGGCCAGATCATAGTCGTCATCCGGCATCATCCCAGGATGCTCCGCTGTTTCCCCGCCAACCAGCGCACATCCGGACTGGACGCAGCCTTCTGCCACACCTGCGACAATCTCCGCCACTTTTTCCGGAATATTCTTTCCAATGGCAATATAGTCCAGGAAAATCAGGGGTTTTGCGCCGGAACAGATAATATCGTTCACGCACATGGCTACGCAGTCAATGCCGATTGTATTGTGTTTGTCAAGCAACATGGCAAGTTTCAGTTTGGTGCCGACGCCGTCTGTGCCGGACACGAGCACCGGATGGCGGTATCCTTCCAAGTCCAGCTCAAAAAGTCCGCCAAAGCCGCCGATTCCAGACAAGACGCCCGGAATCACCGTACGTTTGACATGGTTTTTCATCAATTCCACTGCCTTATAGCCGGCGGTCACATCTACGCCTGCTGCCTTGTAACTGTCACTGTAACTTTTCATTGTTTGCTCCATTCCGCCGCTTCGCGCCGGCATCATATTTTTTATATCAAGCCCTTATCACGCGAAGCAAAAATGAAAAGGGCTGTTTTTCTTGGAACTGTGCAGTAAAATGTAATTGCAGACTTCCTCTGCGCGCAGTTTACTCTTTTCCGTTCCAGCAGTAGGTGCACAACTTGCACGGTTCAATGCCAATGGAGGCGATCACATCCTCCAGTTCATGGTATTTCAGAGAAGTGAAGTTGAGTTTCTGTGCGATCCGGTTTACCATTTCCTGATGTTCTTCGGTATCGCGCTGGCAGTACTTTTCAAAATCATAATCTGTCTTTCCGCCCTCAATTTCATCAATCACCCGGCGGGTAATCAGATCGTATTCCGACGTGGAACGGGAGAAGTTGAGATATTTGCATCCAAACATGATTGGCGGACAGGCAGAACGGATATGCACCTCTTTCGCACCGCTGGAATAGAGGAATTCCACTGTTTCCCTAGTCTGAGTCCCGCGGACAATGGAATCATCAATAAACAGCAGCTTTTTTCCACGGATCAGGGCGTCGATCGGAACCAGCTTCATATGGGCGATCAGATTCCTGACCGACTGGTTCTGCGGCATAAAGCTGCGCGGCCAGGTCGGGGTGTATTTGATAAACGGACGTGCAAACGGGATACCGGATTCATTGGCGTAACCAATGGCGTGCGCAGTCCCGGAATCCGGGATGCCTGCGACAAAATCGACTTTGACGTCTTTATCCCGGCGTGCTAAAAGCTTGCCGCATTCATAACGCATCATCTCAACGTTGACCCCTTCGTAAGCAGAAGTGGTATAACCGTAATACGTCCACAGGAAGGTACAGATTTTCATCTGTTTTTGAGGCTCTGCAACTGTCTGGATTCCATCCGGGGTCATAAATACAACTTCGCCCGGGCCGATTTCCCGTTCGTCATGATAACCAAGGTTCAAATAGGAAAATGACTCGAACGCAACACAGTATGCCCCTTCTTTATGGCCGATGACAAGCGGAGTCCTGCCCATAAAATCCCTTGCCGCATACAATCCCTGCGGGGTCATCAGGATCATAGTCATGGATCCGTCAATGCACTGCTGCGCATAGCGGATCCCCTCCACAATGCTGTCTTTCTGATTAATCAGTGCGGCAACCAGCTCGGTTGCGTTGACATCGCCACCGCTCATCTCCAAAAAATGGACATTGCCTTTTTCAAACAGCATTTTGATCAATTCATTTGTATTATTGATACGCCCGACAGTTGTGATGGCATAATTACCCAGATGAGAACGGATAATAAGCGGCTGCGGTTCCGTATCGCTGATGCAGCCGATTCCCATATTCCCCTGCATCTCGCCGACATCGCTTTCAAACTTTGTCCGGAATGGGGAATTTTCAATGTTGTGAATAGAACGATTAAACCCGTCAATCGAATTGTAAACTGCCAATCCACCGCGTCTGGTGCCAAGGTGGGAATGATAATCTGTTCCAAAAAACAGATCCATGACACAGTCTTTTTTCGATACAGCGCCAAACAAACCGCCCAATGCAATACCTCCTGTCATTTTCACCTTTTGTTATACAGGGTTCCTTTTTTCAAAATCTCACTCGAAAGTTTTGGCAGAACCTTTTCCAAATCAAACAGCCTGCCGGTTTTTTAGTTTTTAGGAAAGAATGGGGAAAGGGCAAAGTATTTGCTTTGCCCCTTGTTACCCGTTTTATTGTGTCCGAATTAGCCTCCGAACAGTCTCTTCATAATCTCCTTGTAACCTTCATCGACATTGTCCATATCCCTGCGGAAGCGGTCCTTGTCGAGTTTTTCATGGGTTTTCGCATCCCAGAAGCGACAGGTATCCGGAGAAATTTCATCTGCAAGGATAATTTTTCCATCGCTGGTCTTGCCAAACTCAATTTTAAAGTCTACCAGCTCAATGCCGATCCCCGCAAAGAACTCTGTCAGATAGTTGTTGATTTTAAACGCATAATCTGCAATCAGTGCAAGTTCTTCTTTTGTGACAATACCAAGGGCAAAAACATGGTAATCATTGATCATCGGATCGCCGAGAGCATCGTCTTTATAGGAATACTCCAAAACAGTTTTTGCCATCTTAGTTCCTTCCGGAAGACCCAGACGCTTGGAAAGAGAACCCGCGGCAATATTGCGCACAATGACTTCCAGCGGAATAATTTTCACTTTTTTGACAATGGTTTCGCGATCGGAAATCTCCTCCACATAATGGGTGGGGATCCCCTTTTCCTCAAGCATTTTCATCAGGTAGTTGGAAACGCGGTTGTTGACAACACCCTTGTTTTCAATGGTGCCTTTTTTCTGTCCGTTGAAAGCGGTGGCATCGTCTTTATAGTCGACAATATAGAGTTCCGGATCATCGGTTTTAAAGACCTTTTTTGCTTTTCCTTCATACAGCTGCTCTAACTTTTTCATATTCTTTCTACCTCTTCCTGCAATTTTTTATCCTTTTGAATGACTTCTTCAATCATTTTTGCTTTTCTTTCGCCAAGTTTTGCCGCAATCTCCTCATTTTCCACGCCGAGGATCTGAGCCGCCAGGAACGCCGCGTTTTTTGCACCGTCCACTGCAACGGTTGCAACCGGGATGCCGGACGGCATCTGCACAGTGGCAAGCAGTGCATCCAAGCCGCCAAGGCCGCCGGATTTTACCGGGATGCCGATAACCGGCAGTATAGTGTGGGCGGCAAGAACTCCTGCCAGGTGAGCCGCCATGCCGGCTGCGGCAATGATCACGCCCACCCCATTATCCCGTGCATTTGCAGCAAAATCGCTTGCAAGGCTTGGGGTTCTGTGCGCGGACATCACATGGACTTCCACTGGGATTTCCAGTTCTTTCAAGGTGGAAATTGCCCCTTTTACAACCGGCAGATCGCTGTCGCTGCCCATGATAATCGCTACTTTTTTGCAGCTTGCCATCCTAAATCATTCCCCTTTACAAAATTGTTATGAAAACAGAAAAGGGCATTGGAAATTACCCCATGCCCTTTTGATTGATAAAACGATCCCGCTTTTGCGAAAATGCCTGCAAATAGGCTCTGACCGGACAGACCGACGTGAAACAGACATCTGTTTAAAACGCCCGCGAACCCAATCCGCATAAGACAAAAGCCCCTCTCGTCTGTGATTAACACATTTCCATTCTAATGGATTGGAGCAAAAAATTCAATTGATCACCCTCAAATTCTGCATTTTTCGTGTAGATATCTACCTTTGAAATGTTTTACACAGTGAAATTGTAAATTTTACACGAAGCTGTTTGACATACGGCCGCTGTGTAGTCCTCGCTCAGGAGTTTCCCCACCTAATCATCCGCCGTCTCCTCTTCCCGAATTTCCCGGACGTCCAGCCATTCGCTGTTCGGCCGGCAGAGAAGACGTCCGTCTACATACGCCTGCTGCAGCGTCAATACGGTCTGCCCCTGATAATTCCCGGATCGGGTAAGTTCCACCACCAAAGCCACATCCGTCTTCCTCTCATCCTGCAAGGCCAGGGGAAGCATCAAGCTCATAGTATTTCCAGTTGGAAAATAACAGGGAATTGCGGTTTTGAAATTCCAGCGCACCTGTTTTCGCGCCAGTTTTATGGCGTCTTCCAGCCGGTTGCGCATCCGGTTATACAGTTTCGGTGTTTCCCCGATAACATCGCTGAGTTTTTGATAGAGTTCTTCTCTCGTTTTCCAGCCCTGCGCCGCTGGAATCCGTTCAATCAATAAGAGCGCCCTCTCACAACCCCGGCATTCCTCCTTGACAAAATCCAGCGGGAGGCGGGGTAAATTATCCAGGATAATATGCTCATAATCCGTATGCAGTTCCTTTTCCAAATCAAACAGCAAATCTTCCTTTTTTTCAAAATAAGAAGCCGGTTCCGGGAGCGGGGAAAAACAATCTACCAGTTTCTTGCCCAATCCTCTTGCCGCCGCAGTGCAGAAATCAAGAAACCTCCACTTTACTCCGGCATGCTCCTGCTGCGGTTCAAAACAGGCGTAAATATCATCAAAATACGGCGTCACCAGTCCCGTATTAAACGCAGCAAAAGAGCCATCTTCAGAAATACTGATTTTGTCTTCCAGAGAAAGCCGATAAAATGTATACTGTATGTATTTTTTTAATATAAAATTATTTCTGCCGGCGCTTTCTTTAAAATCCCACGGCTCTGACAAAGCCCTGCCCGCCAGCTGCTCCAGAAATCCCTGCCAGGAACCAAGAAATGCAAATTTTTCAAGGGCTTTCCCAGGGGATACTGACGTTTCTATTTGGGGAACACCTGCATAGTTCAAATACCAATGGTAAGAGCCGAATGTCGTCGGTTTGAGAGAGGCAATGACCCGGCTTCCCTCTGCATTAAACAGGCCGGTAAAAAATACATATGCCCCATTCTGCACTGTAATGGAATGGGTTTCCCAGGCGTTTTGATACCCCGCCCGCAGTGCCTGGATCAGCTCTTCCGGCGGAGCCTGCTCCACCCCGGTTACGGCAAGATTCAGATTCACCAGCGTTTTTGAAGGGAGATGCACAGTATCATCCAGCGTAGACGGGAGTATTTCCTGCTCCATGAAATCCATTGAAACGGGTTGTTTCTCCGACTCTTCCAGAAGTGTATGGATCGTAACAAAAGTCTGCATAACGCCGCCCTGCATCTCATTTTCCAAGGTGAGGAACGGAAGCTGTTCAAGCAGGGCCTTCATTTTTGAAAAGCCGTACCGTTCTTTGGAATAACCCAGATCCGACATGGTTTTACTGATCTTC
>CALDJI010000279.1 GCA_937901805.1 uncultured Clostridia bacterium
CTGCTTGCCGCCAATCTGATTTTGGGCCTGTAGCGGAGTAGACGCTTTTTACCCGGTATGGTATAGTATAAAGCATACCGGAGTAAAGGAGATATTGGGATGTTACAGGAAAAATGGGTGAAAGACAGCCGGGATTTTCAGGATGCGGCCATGATACGGGATACGGTTTTTGTCAAAGAGCAGGGCTTTGAAAACGAATTGGATGATATTGATGCCGTTGCACATCATGTTGTCATTTACAATGGACAGGGAGAGCCTGTTGCAACCGGCCGGACATTCCCCGCGCATGAACAGCAGGACGGCATCTATAAAATTGGCCGCGTCTGCGTCCTCAAATCTGCGCGGAAAACCGGAGCGGGCCGGGCAGTTATGGAAGCGTTGGAGCGCAAAATCCAGTCCCTTGGAGGATCTGAGGCACAGCTTGGCGCCCAAATCCGTGCTAAGGAATTCTATCGTCATCTTGGCTATGAGGAATTCGGCGAAACCTTCCTGGATGAAGGATGCCCACATATTATGATGAAAAAACGGATAAAATAGCGTTTGTAGGGAAAGGGAATGGCTGCCTTTAATTACTAAAAGTAAATTTTACTTTTAGTATTACAAAAAAGACGTAATTTCCAGAATCATAAAGAAAACAGAAAGATTAAATTTTTTTATAAATCCGCCTGCAATGGTTTGTGTTTTGGAATCGCTTATGGTATCATAGAGTTACTTTCTCATAACACAGGATAGATACTCCTACCAATGTAAAGGAAGCGGATCAAGAATATGTATTGCAGGAATTGTGGAGCAATGCTCCTCCCGGGTGCCAATGTCTGCACCAACTGCGGCGTCCCCGTTGGCGCCGGAAGAAATTTCTGCCCCAACTGTGCCACTCCGACGGCGCCGAATATGGGCGTGTGTGTCAAATGTGGATATAATCTCAACTGGGGACAGGCTCCTTGGATTTATTCCAGTAAATCTGCCATTGCCGCTGGAATTTTGGGGATTTTCCTCGGGAGTCTGGGCGTCCATAATTTCTATTTGGGCTACACGGGCAAGGCAGTAGCACAGTTGCTGATCACCCTGTTGTCGTGCGGGATTTTGTCCTTCGTTTCGGCAATTTGGGGACTGATCGAGGGGATTCTCCTTCTGACGGGCAGCATCGACCGCGATGGGCATGGGTATCTGCTCATGCGGTAACAATCAAAATGGAAACCAGGCGGTTTCGCCTTTTTCTGAGTAAACCAGATGGCAGCGGACGCCATTGCCGAAAGGCCGGCGTCTGAGGAAAGTCCGAGCACCATAGAGCAGGGCAGCGGCTAACGGCCGCGACTTCAGGGCGAGTGCAACAGAGAGATACCGCCGTCCTATTGGACGGTAAGGATGGAAAGGCGAGGTAAGAGCTCACCGGCGCATGGGAGACCATGCGGCCATGTAAACCCTACCCGGTGCAACACCGCACAGAAAACATGCAGCGTCTGCTCGGCGCGTTTTCGACAAGGTGGCTGGAGCTGTACTGGCAACAGGCAGCCAAGAAAGATTGTCATCCAATACAGAACTCGGCTTACAGATTTGCTCAGATGAAAAAAGCAGGCTTGTTTTACAAGCCTGCTTTTTTTCTGTTTTTCTTTGCCTGCGCCATTTAGGGGAAAGATTGCAGGGCAATTCGGTTTTCCGGTTTGCAGTCACAGCAGTAGAGTACAGTCAAAACCAGCGGATAGACTAGGAATAGAGACAAAACCAATACATAGAGTATCAGATCCAAGGGATTGCGAAAAGAAGTGACTTCTGTCATTTGCCGAAAAAATCTTCAGGGAATACAGAGAAAAACAGAGATAAGCAGAGATAAGCAGAGAACCAATGATTGGATACTTTGCAAACTATTTGTATAATTTATTTATAAATATCCCTTTTGGAATTAAACTTATCCTTGATTTTCCAGTTTTGATATGGTTATTTGTGGTAATCTACCGTATATCCACGATCCACAGTAATCACAGTGAAAAGTTTTTGGTCTTTTGCCTTAATTGCCTGTTCAATTTTCTGGCAGAGATCCCGGTTGGAAATGGAAAACTCAATGGGGACCATAATATCAAAGATCAAATTCGTATGGGTTTCACCCACCACGACGCGGAAATCGTGAATGCTCAGGGAAGGGCTGATTTGCTTGACACATTCCATGGTAAGCTTATGCAGGGAGTTTACCGTTTCGTCATCCATTACTATCGGATCGAGGTGCCCTACCAGCTGTATTCCGTGTTTTTCGGCAAAATCCCGCTCAATGTTATCTACAAGATCGTGGCTGATAAGGATGTTCACAGAGGAATCCACCTCTACATGCACGGTTGCAAAAATCCGTCCGGGGCCGTAATTGTGGACAACCAGATCATGAATGCCGATTACCCCCTCATAGGAGAGCAGTTCTTTGGAAATCTGAGTAATCAGCGCAGAATCAGGCGCTTCCCCAAGCAGAGGGTTGAGCGTATCGCGTACCACGTCAATCCCGGATTTTAAAATAAACAATGCGACCAAAATTCCCATATATCCATCCAGCTCCAGCGGGGTAAGCATGGAAATGATTGTGGAAAGCAGTACGCCGGAGGTCGCAACAACATCGTTGAGGCTGTCCTGGGAAGTGGCAAGAATAGTAGAGGAATCGATCCGTTTGCCGAGTTTGCGGTTAAACAGGCACAGCCAGATTTTGAACAGGATACTGGCAGCCAGAATCACAATGGTGACAGCGGTTGCATCGACTGCCTGCGGGTGGAGGATCTTGTCAATGGAGGATTTTCCAAGTTCCACGCCAAGCAGTAAAATCAAAAAGGCGATGATCAGCCCGGCGATATATTCCGAACGTCCATGTCCGAAAGGGTGATCTTTGTCAGCGGGTTTGGAAGCGATTTTGAATCCCAGCAGGGTAATAATGGAACTCCCCGCGTCCGAAAGGTTGTTGATTGCGTCCGCTATAATGGAGACGCTGGCGCTGAGCAATCCCACAATCCCTTTCCCGGCAAATAAAATCAGATTGACGACAATCCCTACGATTCCGCTTACCATACCGTAACGGGTGCGTACTGCCGGATCCTGAGTGTCGTCATAGTTTTTGATCAATCTCCGCATCAGAAAATCAGTCATCTTTTGAGAACCCTCTTTTTCATCTATAGAATTCTGATAATCATAGCATAATTTTCTTTTTCAGGCAAGAAAAGAGGGCTTTGTCCCCATTTACTTTCGGACTCATGAACCCCAATTCTCTCATTTTTCATAACATATTGATGGGAACATGAAAAATGATAAAATAAGACTGTATCATAAAAATAGATTGATAGAAGGGAGTATTTCGTTATGGAAAAAAAGAAAACAGAAACTCATGAAACTCTATGAAGATCATTATAAAGAGTGGTTCTACTATTATGATATTCGGGATTATGTCGGCAAAAAGAAAGATATCTATGCAAAATACATTGATGATTGGAAAGAGAGCGTTATAAAACGAACGGCAACATACCTTTCTAAAAAAGACAGTATTGAAAATAAATTGATTTTCCGTGCGCTATATGCCTTGCTTCTTAAAGATTTGGGCCGATTTTCAGTAGAATTAAGTAATGTATGCAGAGGTAGAAAGAAATCAAGATTGTTTGCTGAAAATAAATTTACAAAAGAAATTTCCTCCTATTCTTTTAGCTTCAGGATATTTATACCCGAATGAGATAGAGAAGATTATTTTACCGGAAGATGAAAATTTTTTCATAGATTATTGTGTATTATAAAAAGCAAATAATTTTCCAACAGGAAAACAACTCGTAATTTATGAAGAACTGTTAACCATACTAACCATACTAAATGAAATTCTCAATGTAGATACACCGCATGTTTCTTTCGTGCAAGAGGGACGAGTATTTGTACATGATACGAAAACTTATCATCGGGAATTGATTGGTCGGTTCATAAATCAATAGAAAGAAGTTATGGAAATCCGGGTTTCATTATGTCGAGAATAAGTATGTTATGTTCTCTCCGTGGTGGAGTCAGAATCTCTGCGTTAGGCATGCTTCTCTTTTTGGAACTACGCTCAGTGTGGAAATGAGCGAAAAATAAAATCTTATTGTGTACACGGATCGTTGCGCTCTATTTGAAAGACACAAAATGACAGTGTTTTATCTGTTTTGATTGGTACCATTAAGATGATGCTTCCTTTTATTTTTAAACAATAGCTTCCAGCCTATCGGTTGTCCGCGCTGAGAAGCGCCTTTCTCCGCCAAGGTGACGGAAGAAGGCGCTTTATTATTGAAATTAATCCAGAGGGGAATGGGGGATTTCCGACAGCCTGTTCTGTCAGGAAGAAGCTGGAAGAATACAAAGACAATTTTTGAAAACTGTCTTTGTATAGAATACATCTAGCGCTCAATTGTGGAATTTATGAAGGGCTTTTGGGGAAAGTATAAAGATAGTGTGGAAAATTTCACACAAAGCTTGTGGAATTTGTTTTAAAACAGACATTGCAAACGCTTTAGCAGATTGCTATAATAAGTACATTATTCTTTAGTTTGATAAGAAAAGTAGAAATAATGGGGGCATAATCATGAGCAATATCCGAATTGAACTTGCGAAAACGCTCAAGGAAAAACCGCAAAACGAAAATGCACTGGGGTTTGGTTCCATATTTACCGACCACATGTTTGTCATGAATTACGATGCAGGGGAAGGGTGGCATGACGCCCGCATCGTCCCCTACGGCCCTTTGTCTTTGGATCCTGCGGCGATGATTCTGCATTATGGGCAGGAGGTCTTTGAAGGGCTCAAAGCGTACCGTACTCAGGACAACCGAATCCTGCTTTTCCGCCCGCAGGAAAATTTTAAGCGCTTGAACAATTCCAATGAACGTCTCTGTATCCCCAAAATGGATGAAGAGTTCCTTCTCCATGCCCTGACTACTTTGCTGAATGTGGAAAAAGACTGGATTCCACATCAGGAGGGAACTTCTCTGTATATCCGGCCGTTTATCATTGCAACGGATCCCAAACTCGGCGTCCATCCAGCGGAACACTATCTGTTTCTTATCATTCTTTCTCCGGTCGGCGCCTATTATCGGGAGGGGCTCAACCCTGTCAAAATCTATGTAGAGCAGAATTATGTCCGCGCAGTCCGCGGGGGAACGGGTTACGCAAAGACTTCCGGCAACTATGCTTCTTCCCTCAAAGCGCAGGAAGAGGCGGAAGAACAGCAGTATACCCAGGTTCTCTGGCTGGACGGCGTAGAAAAGAAATACATTGAAGAAGTCGGCACGATGAATGTGTTTTTCAAAATCGACGGCGAAATCATTACCCCGGAACTCAATGGGAGCATCCTCCCCGGCATCACTCGAAAATCAGCCATTGAACTGGTTCGCTCCTGGGGATATCCGGTGGTCGAACGCAGGCTCTCGATTGAAGAAGTCGCAAAAGCCTATGACGAGGGCAAGCTGGAAGAGGCTTTTGGAACAGGCACCGCAGCTGTTATTTCCCCGATCGGCGTGCTCAAGTGGGGCGATAAGATCATGGAAATCGGCGGAGGAGAAATCGGAGAACTCTCCCAGAGAATCTACGATGAATTGACTTCAATCCAGTGGGGTCACAGCAGCGATCCGTTCGGCTGGGCGTATGAAGTCAAATAGAGTCCATATTGTATCGAAAAAAGCCGGCAAAATTGCCGGCTTTTTTCAGCTTTTATGGATGGATTGTCTCGTCCGTCCGTAAGGATTCCTCTGTTTCCTGCTGGAACTGAAGATAGGCGTCCAGGATTTTTCGTTCCAATTCATGGCGGGCAGCTGAGGTGATGGGATGGACGATGTCGCAAAAACGTCCGTTTTCCCGGCGGCTTGGCATAGCGACAAACATGCGGTCATCCCCCTCGATGATTTTGATATCATGGACGGCGAAATCCCCTCCAACAGTAATGGAGACAATGGCGCGCAGCCGCCCATGGTCATAGCTTTTACGGATTTTGATGTCTGAAACTTCCATGTCTGCCCTCCCGGAATCTTTTGTCCATAGTATTCTCCTGTTTTTTCGGAATATGCGGATGAAAATAGGGGGAAACTTTGAAAGGGAAAACAAAATTGCATAAAACTGTTTATTTTATCCTTGCAAACCAATATAATAGGAATTGGAATCACAACAGGGCTTCCGCGTTTTCGTATAAAAAATCCATGGCAGGGTTTCGTTTTTCAGTAACAAACGGCAATCCACTGCCTTTGCAATTGGGAACAGGAGTGTTAGCAATGATTGATGCAAGCTATCTCAATATTCTTCAGGGGAAAAAACATCTGCATTTTATTGGGATTGGAGGGTCCGGCATGTACCCTCTGGTTCAGATTCTGCATGCACGCGGCTTTTATATCACCGGCTCGGATAATAACGAGGGGGATACGCTGGACGCAGAGCGCAAAATGGGGATTCCCATCACGATCGGGCATGACGCCAAAAACCTGGGGGATGCAGATTTGGTCGTCTATACGGCGGCCATCCGCCAGGACAACCCGGAACTGGTCTATGCCAAAGAGCATGGGATTCCGGTGGTTGAACGCGCAGCCATGCTG
>CALDJI010000280.1 GCA_937901805.1 uncultured Clostridia bacterium
GGTGATGTCAAACACTTCACAGCCCTCTGGGACGGAAAGATTTTTCCCGATTTCAGCAATTTTCCCATCTTTTACAAGGATATCCGCGACATAAGAATCCGGATGAACCGCATCGAAAATGATACCATTTTTTAAACAAACCATGGTGAATTCCTCTCCTTTATTTCATGATTAATTCTATTATATCGATTAGGAATACCAATTGCAAACGAAAAAAGACGAAAATACAAATTATATTTAGTATATTATTCATAAAAATAATGAAAAGAAAGATTCAAGACGTGTTGTTTCTTTTCGATGTGGATCGCAGGCTCATATAAAAAATGAAGGGGATAGAAAGTTTTTTCCGTCTATTGGAGCCTCAGAAATTGAGCCCGGTTTTAATAGATACTGTGGCATCCAGACGGATACCCGAGATTCCAATACGGATTTACCGATTCTCGCGGATATAGAAAAAACCGCTGTGGATAGGGCAGCGGTTTTTGGCAGCAGAATGCTGTGTTATTCTTTACAGTGAAAGGAATATCCTTCCCGTCTGTATATGTCCAGTGCACGTTGAAGAAAAGTTTCTGTTACATCGAAATATTCTGCAAGCTGCCAGAGTTCTGTATAGCCGGCCCGCATAGCCTGTTCAATTTGCTTTACCGGGAGTATCCGATGGACGGCGTACTTGTCGGCCCGGTATTCATGTCGTTCAATATAGTCCAAACCACTGGAAAGGCTGTGTGTAGAACCAGTCATACAGTGCCCCAGTTCATGTGCGGCTACGCACAGCTCTTCGGCAGAATTTTGAATTTGATCCGGATCCAAAAAAATCCCATAAATACCTTCCAGTTCTATGGTCACTGCTTTGGAACCGGGAACAGGACAGGTAAAAAGACGGATATCATGCAGGTAAATCTGTTCAAACAGCTCTTCCAATTTTGGCGGCATGGTGGATTTTCCCTCTACTCTTTCTTTTTCGGAAGGGTGCCATTGAGCAGTTTTGCCATAGTAAGCAGCTGATCTTTGGCCTCGTCCGGTAAATTTCTAGTCTCCTGATAAAAGGCGTAAGTAAAATCGTCAAATCCAATGGATTCTTTTTGTACAGGCGCATTTTTTTCTGAAATCAGGTTTTCAATACTGGTTTCAAAATATGCGGCCAACTTCAATAATGTATGGTAATCAGCTTCTCTTTTTGCATTTTCGTAGTTCCAATAGGCCTGTCTGGTAATTCCCAGAAAATTTGCGACAGCCTGCTGGGAAACTCCTTTCTTTTTCCGGTAAAATGCGAAATTGTTCATAAATGCCACCTCGTTAGCATTATATCAACAATTAGTTTACTTATCAAGAAAAGAAATAAAAAAACAAACAAAATGTTGACTTTATAAAAGGGATCGCTTACAATAATATCAACGAAACGTTTCTATTATTCGGAGAATTGAGGTGGTTATTTCAATTGTTTATATAAAATATTGCGTATATGCAATATTTTCCTCTATTATAGAACATTTGTTCTAAACTTTCAAGAGGAATCTGTAAAAATTTAGGAGGAGAAACATGACGGAAAATTTCAAACTAAAAACAGCGGATAATTTAAGTCCCTATGTTTTTTTGCCTGAAATCCCCAGACTGAAAGCCGGAATGAAACAGGGAGTTTTCTTTAGGAGAAAAGATTTAAACGGATAAAGGAGCACAGTACTTATGAAGAGGAATGAGATTCCAGAAACAGTAGAACGCTGCTACCTGGCTCCTCCAGAGCCATTGAAATTATTGCACATGAATCCATATATTCAATCGACGGAAACTCATTTGCAGATTCCTTTATTGGAAAAAACGAGGATTGGGGAACCCAAGGAGGAAGAAAGGGAACGCTGTGCATTTGATCGAGGACGCTCCTGTTCTGCTTTGGTGCAAAAGCGATGCCTTTTTTGCCGATTTTTTCAGACGGAAAACCAACTGGCTATTTCACGCAGAAAAGCGAAAGCACGGGTGAAAGCGCTTGGATTGGAGAAAAAATATGAGTGATTTTGAAAAGGATGATGGATGTAATGGAGGAACTTATTCAAGAATACAGGCAGACGGCAAAAGATCTTTTAAAAAAGAGAAAGGAATTGGAAGACGATCTGAAAACAGCCAGAGGGGAAAAGGCATTTTCCCTGGAACGGAGAATCGACTGTCTGAATGGGATGTATCTGGATACTTGTTTTGCGATTCGAGAAATGGTAAAAAGCATACAGAAAGGGGAGAAAAATCTATGCCGGGAAGCGGACAAACACAGGGCGTCCTGAATTTGACTCAGTATGTACTGGAAGATCCCATTGATTTAATAGGGGATTACAATGCAGATATGAAAAAAATTGCTGATTTTGCGCAGGCACAAGTGGACAAAGAGGGGCTGCCCGGAGGGATTGCTACACTGGATTCCGCTGGAAAACTTATGCAAATGCCAACCGCAGCAGACGTTAGCGCCCAGCCGCAGACCGAGGCGCGGGATACCATGGTCAAAGCGGACGCTTCCGGTACGCTTGTAGCGGCGGAATTTGACGATTTTGCACCCGGCATTCAATTTGAGAATCCATCCGGTAT
>CALDJI010000281.1 GCA_937901805.1 uncultured Clostridia bacterium
GTGCGCCATAGCCGCCGATTTCCTCCTGCGTGGAAAAGACCATTGTTACCCCGCAGGAGAGTTCCTCACCCTGCAAAAGCTGCGCCGCTTCCAACAGGGAGACAATCCCCGCCCGGTCGTCCATTGCCTTGGACGCCGCCCGGTTGTTGAGCAGGCGGGTGAATTTTCCGTTGACCGTAATTTTATCCCCGAGCGTGACATACTGTTCGACTTCGCTCTTATCCATACCGAGATCGATGGTGATTTTATCAAATTCCGGGACTGCTTTTTTATCCTCCTCGGTCATCAGATGGGGCGCCAGGGACACAACGATCCCATACAGCGGCTTTGTCCCGTGGACAGTGACCTCCTGCGCCAAAAGCAAGCGTTTATCCACGCCGCCGTTTGGGATGACATGGACAAATCCCTTCTCGTCGATTTCACTGACCGCCATACCAATTTCATCCAGATGGGCGTCGAGCAGGATGTGGGGCTGCCCCTCCTTCGGTTCACGCACGGTTACAATCACATTCCCAAGCGCGTCCCTGCGCACAGTTCCATAGGGCTGTGCCAGTTTTGCGGCGACCTCCCATGCGCTCCCCTCGTCCGCGACCACACCGGTCGCCCGGGTAAGCTGTTCGAGTAAATCCAAGGTATTCAACATTGCAAAGCACCTCTTTCATTCCATTATTTTTCTGGAAGTTCACGGACAAGCTGCTTAAAATGCTGCCCGCGCACCTCAAAATTCGGGTACAGATCAAAACTTGCGCTCGCCGGGGAAAGCGTAACGATATCTCCCTCCCCGGAGAGATCGTAGGCGATCCTCACCGCCTCTTTCATGGAAGAGGCATGGCGGATCTCCAGATTTCCCTGCACAAAACCGGGATCGGCTTTGACTGCCTGTTCAATCTTCGGCCCGGTTTTTCCCATCAAAATCAGGGTGCGGACATGTCGGTTGACATAGGGGGCCAACGGTTCATAGGGAATCTTTTTATCATAGCCGCCGGCGATTAAAATCACTTTCTGAGAAAAGGATTTTAACCCGGCAATCGTCCTGGTCGGGCTGGAGGCGATAGAATCGTTATACCATTTTGCCCCCCCGATTTCGCGCACAAATTCAATGCGGTGTTCCACGCCTCCGAATTGCCGCGCTACATCCGCCATTGTCTGCGGG
>CALDJI010000282.1 GCA_937901805.1 uncultured Clostridia bacterium
GAGAAATGGAAGACAAAAGCTTATCCATCCTTTTTGAGTTCCTCCTCCAGTCTGTCGTAAATCTCGTCACTGATGGCTGTCGAAAAAGCTCTTTCAAAACGCTTTGCTTTACGCGCCTTTTGAAAGCATTCTATGTTCTTGCAGATATAAGCGCCCCTGCCAGGCTTGCGTCCCGTCAGATCCAATGAAATCTCCCCTTCCGGGCTTTTGACCACACGGATTAGTTCCCGCTTAGGGAACTGTTCCCCGCAGCCGGTGCACATCCTCATTGGAATTCGCTTTTTCTGCATCAAACCACTCCATTTCCTATCCTCCTGCGGGCAGCGTATCCCCGCAGCGATCCCGGACTCTCCCGGATTCAAAACAACCTTCCTAGCATCCTATTGTATCATAAATTCCTGTAATAGGCGAGATACCGCCGGAGAATTATTCTTCGTCCTGCGTCTGCTCTGCGGATTCCTGTTCCGCAGGATGCAGAGGCCCTTCTTCCGATGAATCCGTCTGCGACTTAATATCAATCTTGTACCCGGTCAGCCGTGCAGCCAGACGGGCGTTTTGTCCCTTGTTGCCAATGGCAAGGGACAGCTGCGTATCCGGAACAACCACACGGCAGGAATGGGATTCCTCATCCAGGATAGTAACTTCCAGTACATCCGCCGGGGAAAGGGCGGCAGCGATAAACTGTTCCGGCTCTTCGGAATATTTGACCACATCGATTTTTTCCCCGCCGAGTTCTTCCACAATTTTTGCCACACGGATACCCTTCGGGCCGATACAGGCGCCGACTGCGTCAATATTTTCATCCTTGCTCCACACGGCAATCTTTGTGCGGGATCCGGCCTCGCGGGAAATAGATTTTACCTCAATCAGGCCGTCGTAGATTTCTGGAACCTCATTTTCAAAAAGGCGTTTAACAAGGCCGGGATGGGTGCGGGAAATCATGATACGCGGGCCGCGATCCGTTTCGCTCACCCCGACCACATACACTTTGATGATATCGCCTTCGGTATAGATTTCGCCCGGAACCTGTTCTGATTTGAGCAGATATGCTTCCGATCCGTCAATCTCTACAGTAATACCGCCCCTTCTCGGGTCGAGTTTCATGACGCGGGCGGAGACAATCTCCTGATCATGCTTCTGGAATTTCTGGAACGCCTGGCCTCTTTCCGCTTCACGGATCCCCTGTCGGATGACATGTTTTGCCGTCTGTGCGGCAATTCTGCCGAACTCTTTCGTCTGGAGCGGGACAAAGACAATGGACTCCAGTTCCGCCTGCGGATCGATCTTTCTCGCGTCTTCCAGCAGGATTTCAATTTTTGGATCAAAGACCTCTTCCACCGCTTCTTTGCCCACGGCCACTTCAAAAATTCCCTGATCCGGTTCGATATCCACCCGGACGTCTTCTGCGCCCTCGTAATCTCTTTTCACCGCGATGGTGATGGCGTTTTTGATTTTCTCCAGAAGGTAGTCTGCCGGAATCCCCTTTTCCTTTTCAAGCATCGTCAGCGCTTCAAAAAACTCGGTGTTCATTCTCCTTGTCCTCCCATATCGGTGTCATCATAATCCTGTTCAAACAGATCGCACAATTTCACAGAGGCAATCTCGCCTTTTTGGGCTGTCATCTGGGTCTGATCATCTACCTGAATGGTGACAGCACCCTCTTCATAAGAGAGCAGCTCGCCCGTAAATTCCCTCCGGCCGTCGACCGGCCGAATCAGTTTGAGCGTTACCGGCGCGCCCAAAAACTGTTCAAAATGTTCTTTTCGCGTCAGTTCCCGCTCAATCCCCGGAGAGGATACCTCCAGATAATAGCTCTGGCTGATTGGATCTGCCTTGTCAAGCGGTTCATCAATGGCCCGGCTGACCTTTTCACAGTCGAGCACATCCACCGGCGCATCTTCCCGGTCGATAAAAATACGCAGGTACCAAGAACTCCCCTCTTTTTCAAAGCGGACGTCCCACAGCAGAAGACCCAGTCCTTCTACAATCGGCTTGACAATTTCTGTTACGGTCGACACCGTATTCATCCCATGATTGCTCTTTGCCACAAAAATCACTCCAACATAAACGAAAGAGTGGGAAACCCCACTCTTTCACTCGTCACCTTTGTTTACTGATTCATTCTATCATAAGTTTCAGCGAAAATCAAGCCTTTTACCGGGAAATCCGGGCATTTTCAAAGCTTTTTCCCAATCCTATATGCTTTTTCAGCTCTCCATCTGCCGTCCAAGGAAATCCGCCGCTATCTGGACAGCTTTATTCTCTGTTTCCGACGCCTGGCGCCCGCCTTCGCCTTCAAGCAATACCACCGAACCGGTGACATCCCCGGAGGACAGAATGGGATAAATGACGGCGGCATTCCTGCTGATCCCCTCCACCGGCCGGAGCGTTTCTCCTTCGGAATGCCGATAGCTGTGGCGCTGTTCCATAATCTCCTCCAATTCGCCGGACACCCTGCGTTCGAGCACTTCCCTTTTCGGTATCCCATTGACGGCTACCACATGGTCTCGGTCGGTGATAACCACCGGCATTCCCATGGATTTTGCAAGGACTTCCGCATACTGGCAGGCAAAGGCGGAAAGTTCTTCAATCGGGGAATACTTTTTAAAAATAACCTCCCCATTGTTGTCCGTATAAATCTCAAGCGGATCCCCTTCCCGGATTCTCATGGTCCTGCGGATCTCTTTTGGGATAACGACGCGTCCCAAATCGTCTATTCTTCTGACAATACCAGTTGCTTTCATTCGTGGCTCTCCTCCGATGATACATATTTTTCTCTTTTTGACAACAAGTTGATAAAACCGTACTGTTATTGTTGCTTTTACAGGGAGAAATATACATCGGGATTAGCAATATTTTCTGTCTTGCTATATGGGAGAATCCCTTGGTTTTTCCAGTTTTTAAGATTTTCTTCTATCTATCATAAAAAATCCGACCCAGGTTTCATAAAAAATCCGACCCAGGTTTTCCGGGTCGGATTTTTTATTTTTTATTTCTGCGGATCCGTCAGCACCTCTTTGAAAGAGGTTGCAAGCCCGGCAAGGGACTGAATCTCGCTTGGGATGATGATCTTGGTAGCCCTTCCATCGGCAGCTTTGGTAAATGCTTCCAGGCCTTTGATCTGGATAACCTTATCCGTCGGGGCTGCCTCATTCAACAGCTTAATGCTGTCCGCATAGGCCTTCTGAACCATCATAATGGCCTCCGCTTCACCTTCTGCCTCCATCACCTTTTGCGCTTTCACTGCTTCCGCCCTCAGGATTGCAGATTCCTTTTCTCCTTCCGCAACCAGGATTTTGCTCCGTTTGTCGCCTTCTGCAATCAGGATCGCTTCACGGCGTTCCCGCTCCGCCTTCATCTGTTTTTCCATGGCGTCCTGGATTTCGCGCGGGGGAAGGATATTTTTGAGTTCTACACGGTTGACCTTAATCCCCCATTTATCCGTTGCAGTATCCAGGATTGTGGTAATTTTAGTGTTGATGACATCACGGGAGGTCAGGGTATTATCCAGTTCCATCTCACCGATAATGTTTCTCAGCGTCGTAGCGGAGAGATTTTCGATCGCGGACAGCGGGCGTTCCACGCCATAAGTAAACATTTTGGCGTCTGTAACCTGATAAAAAACCACCGTATCAATCTGCATGGTGACATTATCCCTTGTAATCACAGGCTGCGGCTTAAAATCCACAACCTGTTCTTTCATGGAAACGCGTTTTGCAACACGGTCAATAAACGGCACCTTGAAATGCAGGCCGGTTTCCCAAGTGGCATAATAGGCTCCCAAACGCTCCACAACATAAACTGCCGCCTGTGGGACAATCTTGATATTCGAAACCATCACTATCAGCAATACCAAAATCAATAAAACAATCACAATAAAACCAATCGTTAATCCTGTAGGCATACGAATTCCTCCTCATCATATTTTCACGGTTTTTCCATACTGCTTACAACAATCCGGTCAAAATTACTCAGCGCCTATCAGACAAGACGTTCGACAATGACCTTTACCCCATCGATACGCTTTACCACACCCTGTTCTTTCTCTTCAATCGGCTCCCCATCTTCAGACTGTGCGGCCCAGTCCAAACCGTTCACAAAGACGCGGCCTTTTCCCGCCGCATTATCAATCCGGTGGAGCACCACGCCAATTTGCCCAACCACACTGTCTGCATTGGTTTTTGTCTTACGCACATTCAAGAAACGTTTCACAAATGGTCGGGTACAGACGAGCAGTACCGTGCTTGCTATCACAAATACAATCAACTGTACCGTCAGCGAACCGCCCATAACTGCCGGAAGAATAGCAACTACCGCGCCAATTGCAAACCAAATAGCGACCATCTGAATACTGGCCGCCTCCACAACGCCCAGAACAATTGCCAAGATTAACCAGAAAAATGGCATCCACTGGGTACCAAAGAATTCAGGCATTACAATTTTCCCCCTTTCAAGCCCCTGTTTCAGATTTTCCCATTACCCTTCTGTCTGCCGGATAATTCCATACAGCTGAATAATCCGCTCCATCTCCGCAGACAGCACCTTTTTTCCAACCGGTGTGATACAGTACAGTTTCCTGCGCTCCACCTCCCTGGTCACCTCAATCAGGCCGTCGTTTTCCATCTTATACAGGATGGTGTATACCGTCCCCGCCCCAAGGCTGACCCTTCCCTGTGTCAAGCGGGATGCATTTTGCATAATACCGTACCCATGGTTTTCATGGAGCAGACTGTACAGCACCAAAAAGCTCGGCTCCGACATAGGAATATAGCTTGAAATCAGCTTTTCCACTTCTGCCATTAGGAAACCTCCTCTCACAGCGCCATTATATCACAAAATGATATATTGATAATATGAATATATCACTGCTCGTTATAGTTGTCAAGAGGGAAATCCATTCTTTTCAGAAAACAGGGATGGCAGGATTGTTTTTGGCATAGCAAAACAGACCGTGCGCTTCGGATCAACCACCTGACAGAATTGGAGAGTACCCACAGCACTCATCAGCATCCCCGCTTCCTCCAGGGAAAGTCCCAATTGTTTTTGGATTACCTGGTTCATATCCCGTGACGCCAAAAAGATTGCCTGCTCCAAATCCTCATGGGAGGCGATGGTATATACCATAGTGGAATCCTCCAGCATGGGGTTTTCAATCGTCTGGTTTTTGAGGACTTCTACATAAACAGCTACTTTGGCGGAAATTTCCACCCCAGTCACCATAATTTCCCCATCGCCCATCCGTGCGTGGACATCCCCGATGGAGAGCAGGCCGCCCTCATGAAAAACAGGGAGATACAGTACTGAACCCTTACGGATCCTGGTGTTATCCATGTTGCCCCCATGGCTGCCGGGCGTCCCGCAGGGGACAGCCCCCTCTTTTGGAGCGACGCCGATTACGCCAATCATCGGATCACAGGGAATGGAAAGCTGATCGTGAAACCGGATATGCCTGCGCTCTATCGGCATCACCTGAACCAACGGTTCTTTCACCAGATCCCCCAGTACTCCATTTCCCGGAATCGCCGCCATAACTCCCTGTTTTCCCACCACAATATTTTCAATGTGGATTTTTAAAGTATCCCCCGGCATAGCCCCTTCCACAAAAACAGGACCT
This sequence comes from uncultured Clostridia bacterium, assembly GCA_937901805.1. Taxonomy (GTDB): domain Bacteria; phylum Bacillota; class Clostridia; order Oscillospirales; family Ruminococcaceae; genus Pseudoruminococcus_B. The sequence continues at coordinate 5,615 of CALDJI010000282.1, forward strand.
GCCGCCGGATTGATATGAGTCCAGTCCAGAGTATCAACTGTGTGCGAATTCTGGATAATCTGCCCTCCAAAACAATCCAGCGTGTGAAATACAACCGCTGTATTGTCCGCCACCCGCAGCACCGGACGATTTGCCGCATCCATTTGATAAATCTGGTGCCCTTTTACTTCAAACATAAGCGCCCTCCTACTGTAGAAATTGTATCCCGGATGAAACAATGATCTCTGCTTTTTACACATCCGTCCCGCTTATGGAATCATACGCGGGATCACATAGTTATTATATCGCAAATTCTATTTTTTTACTAGGAAATAGAAGGGGCGCTTTCGTCCACAAACAGAAAGGGAATATACAGCCTATCCATGGGCTGTTTTCCGGAAGCACTCCACAGGAAGAGGGAAAACACATGGACGAAAGAGAGCCGACGTCATCCCGGACGCCGGCGGAGAAAAGGGCGCCGGAAAGCAAATGCCGGCAGGCACTTGCAGCGGTTCTAAAACCGCATATGGGATACCGTGGTTTCCTCCAATGCAGTCTCGCCCCGAAAATAGGATTGAAAGTTGGAAATTCTTCTGTTATTTTCCTGTTTTCAATAAACCCTTGCATACTTAGAAGGGAATCCTTTACAGCTGTCATTGGAAATGGCTGAAAGGGGCCTTCTTTATAAAAATGTGCTTTTATAATACGAGACGGCAAATTAAAAACTGGAACTTCCAGCAGAAGTTCCAGTTTTACATGAAAATAATCTTTTCTGCGTGCTTTGGGATCTTTTCCGCTTCTGCACTTTAGTCTGTGCCGCGGCCTATCTTGCGAAATACAAGTCTTTGCCGGCGTCCACTATTCCACCGCAGATGCGCGAAGCAACTGGACAAAGCGTCTGCCGTACTCGGACAGGGGCTCTTTCTGGGGATAGATCACAATATCCCTGTGCAGCATACTGGGAAGCACACACTTTTTCGTCACCAGCCCGTGTTGCTCTAGGTAATCCGAGGGGATGTGGGACACCCACATAAACGATCCGGGGACGCGCTGCAAAACATCGTATTGGCTGCCCCGATCATAGACATAGATCCGCTTGGCATGGGACGCAGGACCAGGTTCCTGATGAATTTGGGAGAGCGAAACAGAGGGTACTTTAAAATCCCCCTGTACAATTTCCGGATATCCGTCCAGCATTTGGAAGGATACCGTTTCCTGGACGGCAAGCGGGTGGTTTTTCGACATCAGCAAAACCGTGGCAAATTCGCTGATAAGCTCCTTGGAAAGCCCCCTGTCCCGGATACTGCTGAGAAAATACTCCTCATAAATACTCTGATAACGGACAATCCCAAAATCCGACTCTCCCGAAGCGACATCGTTGATGGCCCCCATGGCGCTGGTCTCTTTAAAATAAATATTCATGTGGGGCTTGTCCGCATACTCTGCAATAAAATCTGCCGCCGTCACAGAAACATAAGTGGCGCGGGGCACAGAAAAGGAAAATTCTACAGATTCCGATGCGTAGGGTCGTTTATACATGGCCTCCAGCTCATTGACCTGGGAGAGAATCGAATTTGCATACTCCAGAAATTCCCTTCCCTTGCGGGTCGGCTGAACGCCCTGCGCCGTCCGCTTAAAAATAGTAATGCCGATTTCGCTTTCCAGTTCTTTAATCGCCTTACTCAGATTGGGCTGACCCATATACAGGTTGTGAGCCGCCCTGGTAATCGAATTGGTTTTGCCCACCTCCAGGACATATTTTAAATGGGAGAGGTTCATGGATATCCTCCATTCCTTTTTTAATATACCGGCCATATCAAAAAAAGATTACCCGATAAAACCCAACTATGATAAAATAATAACAAAGAGCGAAGGAGCTGTGGGTAACAGAGTTTACAGGCAGGTTCCGGTATTTCATGCTCTTTCTATAGTATAACACATTCTTACGGGAATGTGCGGTTTTTCCATTTGTTTACGTTCCAAAATAAAAGGAGGAATTTCTCATGCGTTTCACATTACCAAGAGACATTTACCACGGCAAAGGGGCTTTGGAAGCTCTCAAAACTCTGGACGGAAAAAAAGCCATCATCTGTGTCGGCGGCGGCTCGATGAAAAAATTCGGCTTCCTTGACAAAGCTGTTTCCTATCTGAAAGAAGCAGGTATGGAAGTTGAATTGTTCGAGGGCATCGAAGCGGATCCTTCTGTCGAGACTGTTATGAGAGGCGCAGAGGCTATGCAGAAGTTCCAGCCGGACTGGATCGTTGCTATCGGCGGCGGTTCCCCGATCGACGCTGCAAAAGCAATGTGGATCAAATATGAGTATCCGGAAGTTACTTTTGAAGATATGTGCAAAGTATTCGGGCTGCCGAAACTGAGAACCAAAGCTCATTTCTGCGCGGTTTCCTCTACCTCCGGCACCGCTACTGAAGTTACCGCTTTCTCCATTATTACTGACTACAACAAGGGTATCAAATATCCGATCGCCGACTTTGAAATCACTCCGGACGTTGCGATTGTTGATCCAGAACTCGCAGAGACCATGCCGAAAAAACTCGTTGCTCACACCGGTATGGATGCCATGACCCATGCAATCGAGGCTTATGTTTCCACTGCAAACTGCGACTACTCCGATCCTCTCGCTCTGCATGCCATTAAGATGATCCAGAACGATCTGGTTGGTTCTTATAACGGCGACATGGCAAAGAGAGACAGCATGCACAATGCACAGTGCCTGGCTGGTATGGCATTCTCCAACGCACTGCTCGGAATTGTCCACTCCATGGCTCACAAGACCGGCGCTGCATTCGCTGATCACGGTGCGCACATCATCCACGGTGCTGCAAACGCAATGTATCTGCCAAAAGTCATTGCTTTCAACGCAAAAGATGAGACCGCAAAGAAACGCTATGGCGTTATTGCTGACTTCATGGGTCTTGGCGGCAGCAGCGATGATGAAAAAGTTCAGCTCCTCATCAAATACCTGAGAAAGATGAACGATGACCTGAACATCCCGCACTGCATCAAGAACTATGGCGCAGACAGCTACCCAACCGAGAACGGCTTTGTTCCAGAGAATGTTTTCCTCGAAAGACTGCCGGAAATCGCCAAGAATGCAATCGGAGACGCCTGCACAGGTTCCAACCCGCGTCAGCCAAGCCAGGAAGAGATGGAGAAGCTCCTCAAGTGCTGCTACTATGACACCGAGGTTGACTTCTAAGTATAACTACATTACAATTAAATCAGTTTCAGTAGAAGTCTGTGGCCTTCCATAAATATGGAAACCAGCGGCGGAATCCCCCGCCGCTGGAGCTAACAGACTTTTACTTTTAGTTCCCATTTTTATTTGAAGTTCCTACAACTGAAGAGGAAAGGTTTGAAAAGCTATGTATCGTATTCTCCGCAAGAAAGTCCTCAACCCGACTGTCACGCTGATGGATATCGACGCCCCCTTGATTGCCAAAAAAGCAGAGCCAGGGCAGTTCATTATTCTGAGAGTGGACGAAAACGGCGAGCGAATCCCTTTGACCATTGCGGATTTTGATCGCGAAAAGGGAATTGTCACGATCATTTTCCAAGTCGTGGGCGCCACCACAGAAAAACTCAACCATCTGGAAGAGGGCGACTCCCTGCACGATTTTGTCGGCCCGCTCGGCGTTCCTTCCCATGTGGAAGGCCTGAAAAAAGTCGCTGTCATCGGCGGCGGCGTCGGATGCGCCATCGCCTACCCGATCGCAAAGAAACTCCACCGTCTGGGTGCGGAAGTCCATTCTGTGGTTGGGTTCCGCAACAAGGATCTTGTCATTTTGGAAGATGAATTCAAAGCTGCAAGTTCGAAGTTCGTCATGATGACGGACGATGGTTCCTATGGAGAAAAGGGCCTTGTCACAGATGCGCTCAAAAAGCTGATTGAAAGCGGCGAGAAGTATGATGAAGTCATCGCCATCGGCCCACTCATCATGATGAAGTTTGTATGCAAACTCACCAAAGAGTATGGCATCAAGACTGTCGTCAGCATGAACCCAATCATGTTCGACGGCCATCTCGTGGACTTTGACGAGGCCATGGAACGCGCTACCATGTACAAGGATTTTGAGCGCCACCAGTATGAAGAAACCTGCAATCTGTTCAAGGGGGTAAAAGACAATGCCTAATATGTCCCTGAAAAAAAATCCAATGCCCGTTCAAGAGCCGACGGTGCGCAATCACAACTTTGAAGAGGTCGCCCTGGGCTATACCCCGGAACAGGCGGTTGACGAGGCGAATCGCTGCCTTGGCTGTAAAAACAAACCCTGCGTCGGCGGATGCCCGGTCGCAATCGATATCCCGGCATTTATTGCTAAAATCAAGGAGCAGGATTTTGAAGGCGCTTACCAGATCATCAACAAATCCAGCTCCCTCCCCGCTGTCTGCGGCCGTGTCTGCCCGCAGGAAACCCAGTGTGAATCCAAATGCGTCCGCGGTATCAAAGGCGAGCCGGTTGCTATCGGCCGCTTAGAGCGCTTTGTCGCCGACTGGCATATGGCGCACAACACCGAAGCTCCGGTAAAACCGGAGCCAAACGGCCACAAAGTCGCCATTGTCGGCGCCGGTCCTGCAGGATTAACCTGCGCCGGCGACCTTGCAAAGCTGGGCTATGAAGTTTCCATCTTCGAGGCGCTCCATCTGGCCGGCGGCGTGCTGGTCTATGGAATCCCGCAGTTTAGGCTTCCGAAAGAGATTGTCCAGAAGGAAATCGACAACCTCAAAGCCATCGGTGTCCACGTGGATACCAACGTTGTCATCGGCAAAACCATCACCATTGACGAGCTCTTTGAAGATGGCTTTGAAGCGATCTTTGTCGGATCTGGCGCCGGACTTCCGAATTTCATGAAAATTCCGGGCGAAAACCTCAAAGGCGTGTATTCCGCCGTCGTTGGCGGCGGAAACGTGGCCATGGACGCCGCCCGCTGCGCGAAGAGATTGGGCGCGGAAAATGTCTACATCGTGTACCGCCGTTCAGAAGACGAACTTCCGGCCAGAAAAGAGGAAGTTGAACACGCAAAAGAAGAGGGCATTATCTTTAAACTCCTCAATAACCCGGTCGAAATCCTTGGCGACGAGCATAAATTTGTCAATGGTATGAAGTGCATTGAGATGGAACTCGGCGAACCGGACGCTTCCGGCAGACGCCGTCCCATCCCGAAGGAAGGCTCGGAATTCGTTCTGGACGTAGACTGCGTCATCATGTCCATCGGTACCTCTCCGAACCCGCTGATCAAATCCACCACCAAAGGCCTCGACACCAACAAATGGGGCTGTATCGTGGCAAATGAGGAAACCGGGCAAACCTCCCGCGAGGGCGTATTTTCCGGCGGCGATGCCGTCACAGGCGCTGCAACGGTTATTCTCGCCATGGGCGCTGGCAAAAAAGCTGCCGCCGCTATGGATGAGTACATTAAAAACAAACACTAACCTATTGAAAAACCCCGGATGCTGAAGTTCAAGCATCCGGGGTTTTTTCTATTTTCTATTTTCGCTCAACAGTTTCTGACGAATATTCCACAGCTTTTGGGAGAGATCCACATAGTAGTTGTGCGGGTTTTCAAACCGCTTGACTTCTTCCCACTGCAAGTCCACCTGCTGCTTGCAGTAAGCGCGGATTTCCTCGGTGGATGGGCACTGGTACACACACTCCCCATTTTTGAAAACCGGGACAAGCAGTTCCTCCGCTGTAAAATCGGTCAGCGTCTTGCGTTTCCAAGTGTAATCCGGGTCAAAGATTTCCAGGGGCTTAGTATCGTCTACGATTTCATCGTGTACACAGAGCAAATCCGCAATCGCCTTGCCGGAATCCTTTTCATACAGACGATAGACCTTTTTAAAATGCGGAATGGTCAGCTTCGCCGCATTCTCGCTGATTTTGATTTTCGGGACAATTGCCCCATCCTCTTTTTCTACGGCAACCAGCTTGTATACTCCCCCAAAGACCGGATCGCTTTTGGAGGTAATCAGCCTCTCACCCACGCCAAAACTGTCGATGCAGGCGCCCTGTCCCAGCAAATCCTGGATGATATATTCATCCAGCGAGTTAGTGGCAATGATTTTGCAGTCCGGATACCCTGCCTCGTCCAGCATCTTCCTTGCCTGCTTGGAAAGGTAAGTCAGATCCCCGGAATCAATCCGAATCGCACAGCTGGTAATTCCTCTGGGTTTTAATACCTCGTCAAAGGCGCGGATTGCATTTGGTACTCCGCTTTTCAGGACATTGTAGGTATCTACTAAAAGTACAACATTATTTGGATATAACTCACAGTATGTTTTGAAGGCGGTCAACTCATCATCAAACATCTGCACCCAGGAGTGGGCCATGGTGCCGGCCGCAGGTGTGCCGTAATACTGATCCGCCAGCACACAGGCCGTACCCGTACAGCCCGCGATATAGGCGGCACGCGCGCCAAGCACAGCGCCGTCCGCTCCCTGTGCACGCCGGGAGCCGAATTCCGCAACCCCTCTGCCCTGCGCCGCACGGACAATCCGGTTGGACTTTGTTGCAATCAGGGATTGGTGGTTGAGCGCCAACAGCACATAAGTTTCAATCAGCTGGGCTTCAATTGCCGGGGCGCGCACGGTCATAATCGGTTCGTGCGGGAAAACGGGAGTCCCCTCCGGCACCGCATAGATATCCCCATGGAACCGGAACGTGTACAGATACTCCAAAAATTCCTCCGGGAACACTTTTTTCGTGCGCAAAAAGGCAATATCCTCTTCGCTAAAATGCAGGTTTTTGATATAGTCGATTACCTGTTCCAATCCTGCGGCGATGGCAAACCCGCCCCCGTCCGGAATCCTGCGGAAAAACACGTCAAAATAGGTTATCCGGTCTTTCAGCCCGATCTGAAAATAGCCGTTTCCCATAGTCATCTCATAAAAGTCAAACAACATGGTATAATTTGGTTTGGTGTCCATTGAAACCCCTTCCTTATCGGTTGATTACAGTCATCTGAAGGCCTTCCATGACGTCCAGCGCTTTGTTATGCAGGGTATCGTCATTGCTGGCCGTACACTGTGCGTCAATGATAATTTCTGCTTCCGGCAGCGCCGCTTTTGCCAGGACAGCGTTAGAGATCACACAGATATTGGAAACAACGCCTGCCAGCTCTATCCGGTCATAGGGATGTTCTCTCAAGTAATCCGCCAGCGCCACGCTGCCAAAGGCGGCCTTTTCCAGGCAAGCCGCCGCCCGGTCTTGATAGTCCGCGATCCTTCCGTAGAGTTCCCAGCCGGGCGTGCCTTTGATGCAGTGCGCCACTGGGAGACGTCTTCCCTCCTGCGTCTGAAGATAGTCTTCCCCATGCGTATCGAAGGTAAACAGGATATCCTGCCCGGCCTTCAGGTATTCCTCGATTTTTGTACAGAGCGCGTTCTCCAGGCACTTTGCTTTTTCAAAGCCCAGCGAACCACAGACAAAATCATTTTGATAATCTACAATAACCAATAGCTGCTTCATTCCATCTCCTCCTATTCGTCCAGGAATGTGACAACTTCAGCAAGCGGGCGGCGCGGACGTTCCTCCGGCTCTTCCGCCGGAAACCCTACCGGCAAAATTGCCACCGGACGCAAATCGCTGCCGAGTTTCAGCACTTTGGAGCAGAGCGCCTCGTCAAACGATCCAATCCAACAGGAGCCAAGTCCCATGGCGTGCGCACACAGCAGGATA
>CALDJI010000283.1 GCA_937901805.1 uncultured Clostridia bacterium
AAAGCAACCACGCTTCCAGCTGCAAGGAAGAAGAATGTGAGGAAAAGGAAAACTTGCTTTAACATAATAAAAATCCTTTCTTGAAGTTTTTCTTTATTATATCATTAAGAAAATTTCCTTTTTTTAAAAAAAACAATCACAGCGTTCCATGTCATCATCTGGTTCATAATCCGGGTCATCCCATCCCCGGTAATCCCCTGTAAATTCTTCATATGGAAGATATTCGTCTACAGCCCTGTCATTTTTTTCTTCAGCCCATTTTCAGCCGCATCGATTTCTGCTGCTTTACTTTCTTCGATAACATGGAGATTGTCGCTGTTGACAAAATGAGCGATTGTCATACTCATATCTTTATTCATGGTATATTCTGCCTCGCCGTTGATCGTACCAGCATACGCATCCCGCCCCTTATCCATACCGTCCTCCAGACAGTAATAGCAAGCTTCCGGTAATCCGGAATAGGTTATAGAAAGCCTTCCCGTGTCAATCAGTTCCACAATCCTGTCAATCCCCATATTCTCAAGATAGGAATGAACTGGGGCGGACCCTCTCACACAATTTTCCATATCAAGCAATGCAACCTTTGGCTCTTTTTCTCCCTCTTGTTGCAGCTCTGTTTTTGATGCTTTGAAAATATCGGATGGATTCCGCAAATCATCTGGAGCTTTAATCAGGACACTTCTGTAATGTGGCTCTGTCCGTTTTGAAAGAGAAACATATTCAGTTTCAGTTTTAGCTGCTTTTGCCAGTTCCTCCAATGTTTCTTCAGGGCTAAGTTCTTCTCCGTACTCCCCCCACTTAGGAGGGTTCTGCTTATCGAACAGAATGATTTTTCCTCTGTCCTCATCTGTAAGAATCTGGTCGCAGACAGGATGCCCACGAACTCTATTTTGGGTTACCTCCTGATCTTTCCTTCTTTGGCTATCCCATTTTGCAATTTTGTTGTAATACATCTTTGCCATCAACACACCTCCTGCGCCCCATTGGGATACAAAACTTTTGGTTACCCATGTTAAATATGTAAGATTTTCCGGAGATGAATGTATTTATCCAAAAATTTTGTCATACTTTTCAATGTGTGCCAAAGCAGACCGGAAATTCATCTTGTCCGCAATTTGTACTGCCGCTTTTTCAATATCAGGATACTCAAGGACCTTTTCAACAAACCTGTTTTTCCCCGACTGCCGGAGGCCGAATAAATCACCACTATGTCTTTCCAATAAATCAGCTTCTGCAACCTTAAAACCGTCATCCGTTGTGCAAAGTGTGCGGATCCGATTGTTCGGTTCGTCCGAAACAAGAATACAGTAGGATGCCCTTTTTCCTCGTCCTACCCTGCCGCGCAGCTGGTGGAGGGTAGACAAGCCAAAACGCTCTGCGTTATAAATTGCAATAACATTTGCGTTTGGGACATTAACCCCTACTTCAATAACTGTCGTTGAAATCAGAATATGGATTTCTCCGTTTTTAAATTGATCCAAAATTCGTTCTTTATCTGCAGCTTTTGTAGCTCCTGTA
>CALDJI010000284.1 GCA_937901805.1 uncultured Clostridia bacterium
CTAGCTTTCAAAACCAGCTGCTCCTTTTCCTTCCGCTTCCGGGAAATATCCATCAGCGCACAGACAAGGACATCCCGGCCGTTTTCATCTTTTTTGCGGTTCCCTTTTTCCATAACCCAGAGCCCCTGTCCATTGTGCCTTTTCAAGCGGTATTCAATTTCATAGAAGTCCTGTTTACTAACCTGCCCCATAACCTTTTTATAAACGGAATCCCTATCTTCCGGAAGAATAATTTGAAGCGCGTTTTGATAGGTCTTTTCAAAAATTTCTCTTGTACAGTCAAGAAAGTTGATGAGACTATCCTCCACATAAGCAAATGTAAACTCCGAATCACAGTAGATCATCATTGTACCAACGGTATTGTTTTCCAGCATCATGGAAATAAATTGCAGCCGTTTTTTTGTCAATGTTTATACAAAACTTTTTCATTTTACAAGATTATCCTTTTTTGCTATAGGTCAATTTCCCCCTAAAATCAATAGGTCAATTTGCCATAATAGACACAGGTGATCAGCAATATGAGCAGATTGAGAGAACTGCGTAAAGAACTTGGATATACACAAGTTAAAATCCAGATGCTGACCGGCATTGACCAGAGCGATTACTCGAAATTAGAAAATGGCGCCAGAAATATGACCTTTGAGCAATGCCGAAGACTTGCAGTTGTATTGCAGACCAGCATGGATTATTTAGCAGGATTAACCGATACAAAAAAGCCTTATCCCGAAGCCAAACAAATAAGAATGAAACGATAAGATAGCGGTAGAACGACTAAAACACTTTTTATCAGAACCAAAAATGACAACGAATGATTTTCATGTCAATAGAAAAAGCGGACTTGGATAAATTCCAGTCCGCTTTTTCTATTGACATGAATTGTAAACCTGATTATAATAATTGTAAACTAATAATATACAATAAGTTTACAATTGGAGGAACACTCATGAACAACAAAACTAGAAAACTGGTTCTATGTGCATTATTTGCGGCACTCACTGCTGTTTGTTCCCAGATTGCCCTGGTACTGCCGATTACACAAGTACCTTTTAACCTGGCTACTTTAGCTGTATTCCTTGCCGGCGGCATACTCGGTGCAGGCGCTGGTGCAGTCAGCCAAATCGTCTATATCCTGCTGGGAGCAATCGGGGTGCCGGTTTTCGCCCAGTTTTCCGGCGGATTCCAGGTATTAATCGGGCCGACCGGAGGATATATCTTTGGATATATAGCTGGCGCCTGGACAATTGGGTTCCTGATTTCCAAATTTCCAAAGAAGAATTTCCTTTTCTATGCACTTGCCATGGCAGTCGGCCTGATTGCCTGCTATATGCTTGGAACCGTCTGGTATATGTTTGTGACTAAGGCAGCCCTCAGCGCAGCGCTGATGCTCTGCGTTGTCCCCTTTTTACCAGTGGATGCCCTGAAAATGATTCTAGCCGCCTTTTTATGCACAAGGCTTGCAAAACATCTGAAACCTATCCATTAAAATCATAAAAAACGGAGGATGTAATTTGATATGTACCCCCTTTACTGGACACCCAGTAGAGGG
>CALDJI010000285.1 GCA_937901805.1 uncultured Clostridia bacterium
TTTCTTTATGATGTCAAGCATATGGATGCCCAAAAACATGCAAAATATACAGGAGTTTCCAACCAGTTGATTTTGGAAAACCTACGGGATTTATGTGCCATTCATAACAATGTGATTGTGCGGATCCCATTGGTGGAAGGTTTTAATACGGATGAACAGACATTGGACAGCCTGTTTGCCTTTGCCGATGAATGCGGCGTGTCCCAAGTTCAGGTATTGCCGTTTTTCCACACGGATCGGGAACGTTTTTACCATATTGCTGCGTTTGAGGTTGCAGATGCCCAGTTTGAACCGCTTAGGGAAGAATCCCTTTCCCGGGCGTTGGAATTGGGTGGACGTCATGCTGTGGAAGTGGTACAGAGCGGCCATTCTGCAGTTGAGATTTGTTAATAATTGTAAGTTGTTTTTGTGTGCAGAGTCTAAAACAGAAAGTTCAGAGTAAACTGGACTTCTTTTGCATGACATGATTAAAATTGTTTGTGGGCTTTTAAAAGCAGCAGAAAAGTGGTTTTCTGCTGCTTTTTTGTATATTTTTTTTCAAAAGGCAAAAAATTCTTGTTTGAAGAGTGTTTTTGTACTATAATAAAAACACATGTATCCAATCTCCTAAACAGGAGCCAGATACATTGAATCAGAGCTTATCAGCACAGGAGTGCTTAAATATAGAAATAGGAGGTATTGCTATGGAAAGGCTTGAAATCAAAGAGCTCTATAGCAGCGCGGCGGACTATGCGGAAAAATCCGTTACAGTCTGCGGCTGGGTCAAAACAATCCGTTCATCCAAATCACTCGGTTTTATTGAACTCAATGACGGGAGCAATTTCGGGAATTTGCAGGTCGTTTTTGAAGATAATAAACTTGACAACTTTAAAGAGATCACAAAGCTCAATGTCGGTTCTGCACTTGTTGTTACCGGAACAGTAGTGCTGACTCCGGATGCAAAGCAGCCGTTTGAGATCCATGCGGAGATGGTTTTGGTTGAAGGCACTTCCACCAGCGATTATCCTTTGCAGAAAAAACGGCACTCGCTGGAATTTTTGCGTACGATTGCACACCTTCGCCCGCGTACAAACACGTTTCATGCGGCATTTCGTGTGCGTTCAGTCGCAGCGTTTGCCATCCATCGCTTTTTCCAGGAAAGAGGTTTTGTTTATGCGCATACGCCTTTGATTACCGGAAGTGATGCAGAAGGTGCCGGCGAAATGTTCCGTATTACAACTCTGGACGATAAAAATCCGCCGCTTACTCCTTCTGGGGATGTGGATTATTCCCAGGACTTTTTTGGGAAGATGACCAGTCTGACAGTTTCCGGGCAGCTGGAGGCAGAGTGTATGGCAATGGCTTTTGGCAAGGTATATACCTTTGGCCCAACATTCCGTGCAGAGAAAAGTTACACTGCCCGCCATGCAGCTGAATTTTGGATGGTAGAACCGGAAATTGCATTTGCAGATTTGCATGACTGCATGAATTTGGCGCGCGACATGATCCAATATGTCATTCAATATGTACTGGAAACCTGTCCACAGGAAATGGAGTTTTTCAACAACTTCTATGATAAAGGGCTGATTGAACGCTTGAGAAGCCTTGTGACAGCAGAATTCAAAGAGGTCACCTATACGGAAGCAGTTGAAATCCTTGAAAAGCATAAGGATGAGTTCGAATATCCGGTGTACTGGGGATGTGATTTACAGACGGAGCATGAGCGGTATCTGACCGAACAGGTATTCAAAATGCCAATATTTGTCACCGATTACCCAAAGGAAATTAAGGCGTTTTATATGCGGCTTAATGATGACAATAAGACAGTCGCAGCGATGGATATGCTGGTTCCCGGTATCGGAGAACTTATTGGAGGCAGCCAGCGTGAAGAGCGTTATGATGTTTTGGTTGAGCGCATGAAAGAACTCGGCCTGAAAGCGGAGGATTATGATTGGTATCTGGATTTAAGAAAATACGGAGGTACCCATCATGGCGGTTATGGACTTGGCTTTGAACGCCTGATTATGTACCTGACAGGTATTCAGAACATCCGCGACGTCTTGCCGTTCCCGCGTACGACTGGATCCGCAGATTTTTAATATGAAAGAAATCCGCCCTTCCTTGTTTTAAAAAGGAGGGGATGGATTTTTCAATAAAGCAAAGAATAAATAGAGAGAAAAAGAGAAAATAACGGAGGGGTTACCGTGAATTTGTACACGGGAAAATCAGAGGAGGGAAAAAGGCTCTACGCTTCTTTGAAAACAGAATACAAAAAGATTTGTGCAAAGAACCTGAAGCTGGATATGTCCCGCGGGAAGCCGAGTGCAGAGCAGCTGGATCTTTCTATGGATATGCTGGATGTGATTGACAGCCATTTTGAAGGGCAATCAGAGAGCGGCGATGATATCCGCAATTATGGGCAATTGGATGGGATTATGGAGGCAAAAAAACTTTTTGGCTCTTTACTTGGCGCAAAACCGGAGGAAGTAATTGTAGGAGGAAATTCTACGCTTACTCTGCTTTATAACACGATTGTCCACGGTTTGTGGCATGGTTTTGCAGACAGTGAGCGCCCTTGGATACAGTGCCAAAGAGTAAAATTTTTGTGTCCGACGCCTGGATATGATCGGCATTTTGCAATCTGTGAACACTTTGGTATTGAAATGATTCCTGTTGCAATGAAAAAAGATGGTCCGGATATGGACGCTATTGAGCAAATTGCAGGGAGCGACAAAGCAGTAAAAGGAATTTTCTGCGTACCAAAGTATTCCAATCCGCAGGGGATTACTTATTCTGAAGAGGTGGTTACCCGTTTTGCAAAGCTGAAAACAGCAGCCCCGGATTTTAAAATTTTCTGGGACAATGCATACTGTGTCCATCATCTGACAGAAAATGGGGAGGAAATCCCGGATTTACTGGAGGAGGCAAAAAAATACAGTACTCAAGACCATGTCCTGATGTTTACCTCCACTTCCAAAATCACTTTTCCGGGAGCGGGTGTGGCTGCTATGGCGGCTTCTGTACACAATATAGAATACCTGAAACATCTGATGGGCATACAGATGATCAACAGTGATAAAATCAATCAGCTCCGCCATGTTCGCTATTTTAAAGATTTGGCTGGAATCAAAGCCCATATGAAACGCCATGCGGAAATTTTAAAGCCAAAATTTGATGCAGTTGCTGAAATTTTGCAGAGGGAACTGGGAGGACTTGGTATAGCAAGCTGGACAATCCCGAAAGGTGGGTATTTTATTAGTGTGGATACTTTGGAAGGCTGTGCAAAACGGACGGTAGAGCTCTGTGCGAAGGCAGGAGTAAAACTGACGCCATCTATCCATACCAGAAAGATCTCAGAGACAGCAATCTCCGCTTGGCTCCGACATTTCCGCCGATTGAGGAACTGAAAATGGCCGTTCGTTTGTTTTGCCTTTGTATAAAACTGGCGGCTTTGGAAAAAGTATTTGCACAAGAATAATTCCTGCTTTGCAGGATATCACTTTATGAGCGTTTAGCTGATTTGTCCGCAGTGCGGATATGAATTATTAAAATTACCCGGGGGTATCAACATGATGAGAAACACCTATGAAAGCCCGTTTGGCACCCGTTATGCCAGCAAAGAGATGCAGTACCTCTTTTCTGCTGACAAAAAGTTTACAACCTGGAGAAAACTGTGGGTTGCCCTGGCGCGTGCAGAGATGAAATTGGGCCTGCCAATTACACAGGAGCAGGTTCAGGAACTGGAAGCAAATGTCGAAAACATCAACTATGAAGCAGCTGAGCAAAGGGAAAGGGAAGTCCGTCACGACGTAATGTCCCATGTCTATGCCTATGGTTTGTCCAAATGCCAAGGGGATTATTCATTTGGGCGCAACTTCCTGTTATGTCGGCGATAATACAGATGTTATTATTATGCGCGACGCGCTGGAAGTTGTCCGTAGGAAACTGCTTAATGTAATCGCTTTGCTTGCAAAATTTGCAGATACATATAAGGACATGCCCGCTTTGGCTTATACTCATTTACAGCCTGCGCAGCTTACTACAGTGGGCAAACGTGCTACCCTTTGGATGAATGAATTCATGATGGATCTAGAGGAAATTGATTACCGGTTAAGCACCTTGAAACTCCTTGGTTCTAAGGGAACTACCGGTACCCAGGCAAGCTTTGTCGAGTTGTTTGACCACGATTCTGAAAAAATTAAAAAGTTAGAGCAGATGATTGCAGAGGAAATGGGGTTTGACAGCGTTGTTCCCGTTTCCGGGCAAACCTATTCCAGAAAAATGGACGCGCAAGTGCTCTCCACATTGGGTGGGCTTGCGCAAAGTGCAAGCAAGTTTGCAACGGATATGCGTATTCTCCAGAATTTTAAAGAGATGGAAGAGCCGTTTGAAGCCCATCAGATCGGTTCTTCTGCAATGCCTTATAAACGTAATCCGATGCGCAGCGAGCGTATTTGCGCGCTGGCACGCTATGTCATCATTGACACGCTGAACCCGGCCTTTACTTCTGCGACACAGTGGTTTGAAAGAACTTTGGACGATTCAGCCAACAAGAGAATTTCTGTAGCAGAGGGATTCCTTGCTATCGATTCTATTCTCAATATTCTAATCAATGTTTGTGATGGGATTGTCGTTTATCCGAAGGTCATTGACATGCGGGTACGCAAGGAACTCCCCTTTATGGCCACAGAAAATATCATGATGAGCGCAGTAAAGAAGGGCGGAGACCGTCAGGAACTGCATGAGAGAATCCGCGAGTTGTCTATGGAGGCTGGG
>CALDJI010000286.1 GCA_937901805.1 uncultured Clostridia bacterium
AAATCTCCATAGGAATGACCGCCCTCCGTTTTTATCGTCACCTGATAGCGGTTACTTCCAACTGCATGGTTGACAATGTGCTGATATCCCCCGTCAACAGCTATGACCTCATCCACCTGACCTTCAAACCGGGAGAGGACGTTGCGGATTCCCTTGAGGTTCCCAAGACCTTCCTCTCCGGATGTAAAGGCAAGCAGGACGGGCTTTTTTTCCCTCAGATGGAATACTTTCACCATACGCGCCAAAGTGAGAAGGGCAGATACATTCGCACTGTTATCTCCAATACCGGGCGCATAAATTCTTTCGCCTTCCCGTTTTACCGGAAGCTCCTGTTTATCCGGAAATACCGTATCAATGTGGGCGCAAAATAGAACGGCCCGCTTAGAAAGAGAGGGGGCGCCTATTTGGCAAACCACGCTCTTTGACGAATCCACATGAGCATCCGAAAATCCCATCTGATGCAGCACTTCACAGACATACTCCGCTTCCTGCTGCTCACAATGGCTAAAGGAAGGGATTTTTGCCAGTGTAACCGCCATCTCCACAGTATTTTCATGTTGAGAATCCAAATATTCTTCTATTTCCTGCGTTAGTGTATATTCCATCCCTTATCACTTCCCATGTTACATTAAGGGCGCAAATACCCGTAAAATCCCACGCAAACACCGCTTATACCATTTCACATTTTTACAGTCTTGTAAAGTAATCTCCTGACAGCGTTCCAGAGTTTTGAGAAAATCCTCCTTTACAGCCGCAACAGTCTGCGTCTGATAAAGCCAAGCCCCGCATTCAAAATGCAGATACAAGCTGCGGAAATCCAGGTTGACTGTACCTACGGTCGCCGTATGATCGTCTGACACAAAGGTTTTCGAATGAATAAATCCCGGAGTATATTCGTATATCTTCACCCCAGCACGCACCAGCGGCGGATAAAACGATTGCGTCAGCAAATGTACATACCATTTATCTGGAACATGCGGCGTTACGATACGCACATCAACCCCATTTTTAGCAGCCAGGCTTAAAGCCGTTAAGAACTCATGATCAATGATCAAATAGGGCGTATTGATGTATACATAGTCTGTCGCATTATTAATGATATTCATATAGACGTATTCCCCGACATGCTCGCCGTCAAAGGGGCTGTCCGCATAGGGGATCACATATCCGTCATTTTCAAATTCTTCGTCAAAGTAGCGGTGCGGTTCATATTCCTCATACATACAGGTATCCCCTGTTGTCAGATTCCATGCCGTCAGGAACATAATGGTGAAACTCCACACCGCATCCCCTTTTACCAAGATAGAAGCATCTTTCCAATGGCCATGTTTGGGGTATGCGTTAATATATTCATCCGCAAGGTTAATCCCCCCTGTAAAGGCAACACAGCCATCAATAACCAAAATTTTCCGGTGATCCCGATTATTAAAGAGCGCATTTAGTTTTGCATGAAAAGGATTAAAAACACAGCATTTTATTCCCATTCTGCGAAGCTTTGCATCATACCGGTTTGGAAGAGTGTTGATACAGCCGATATCGTCATACATAACGCGTACCTCAACACCCTCCTGCACTTTTTGCTCAAGGATATCTAAAATGGTATCCCACATAATCCCCTCTTCAATAATAAAGTATTCTAAGAAGATATAATGTTTTGCTTTTTTCAGTTCCTCCACCATACGCTCAAATTTCATTTCCCCCGGGGAAAGGTACTCTGTAATTGTATTTTTATAAACCGGGAAACCCGCAAAATTCTTGAAATAATCAACTTGCTTTTTGATATCTTTATCCGCGGAAATCTCCTGATACACATCTTCCTGCTGACGCAAAAGATTTTTCATATCTTCTGTGACACGCTTCATGCTCTTTCTAAAATTACGCGGCAGGCGCTTAATTCCAAAAATCAGATAAAGAAGCCCGCCAAAAATTGGAAGCAACAAAATCAAAATCGTCCAAGCCAATTTATAAGAGGGGTTATCATTTTTACTCATCAGCCAAATGACAACTAATAAACTCAACAAAACGCAGGAAATATACCAGTAGATAAAATAATCAGACAGTTTCCAGACCACAAAAATCAGCAAGCCGACCTGTATTACTATCAAAGCGCTGATAATGACAACCCTGCTAAACAATGCTTTGAGCCATTTATAAAACATGTACTCACCTCTTTAATTTTGCATTCATTTTATCACACCGGACCTATAAAATCAATTTCCTCATAAAAAATTAGGCAGACAGCCGAAGCTGTCTGCCTAAAGGATAACCTGAAATTACTGCTTAATACCAGAAAGTGCAATACTTTCAACGATAAAGCGCTGGAGGAACAGGTACAGGATCAAAACTGGAATCAAACTGATACAAGCGCCTGCCATTCGCAGAGCCGGTGAAGGCACAGAACCCTGCTGAGAGGAGAAAGTAGCCAGACCAATCTGAACTGTCCATTTGGATTTACTAGAAAGAGCAATCATCGGCCACATCAAGTCATTCCATGCACCCAAGAAGAGGAGGACAACGATAGTAGCAATGATAGAACCCATCAGCGGAACATAAATCTGTCCAAAGGTTCTTACTTCGCTTGCACCGTCAATCATAGCCGCCTCGCGGAGGGCGTCAGGAATACCATCCAGATACTGTTTTCCGAAGAAAGTACCAAAGGTATAAACAAGACCTGGCAACCACATACACCAGTATGTATTGTTCAATCCAATCTGGAAGAAGAAGCTGTACAGCGGGATCATGATGAGTTCGAACGGAATCATCAAAACGCTCATGGTCATCATCAAAACAACATTATGACCTTTAAATTTGATCTTGGACAATGCATATGCTGCAAGCATAGAAGAAGTTCCGGAAACCAAAATAACACCAATTGCTACAGCAAAAGTATTGAACAAGTAGTTCACCATCGGAAGCTGTTTAAACACCAGACGATACGGCTCCAGAGAAGGCTCTTTGGGGAACCATCTCGGTGGGAACGGCGCGTCAATGACACATGCGCCGTCGAAACTGGTCTGAACCATCCAGTAAAGTGGGATAAACAGAATAATAGCAAATATGCACAGTACGATAAACAGGATGACTTTTCCAACCATTTGGGATTTAGAATAAGATTTTTCTTGACCTGCCATAATTGTTTTTCCCCCTTTCCTATTCGTCGTTTCTTCTGTTGACAACCACGTTGTTGAAAATTGTCAACGCAAGAATAATTGCAAACAAAACGAACGCTGCGGCACATCCGTAGCCCATCTGAGAACCAAGGAACGCGTTCTTGTAAATGAAGAGTACGGCTGTAATCAGCTTACCTTCCGGGTTACCGGAGGTACCGCCGAGAACGTAAACGTCGGTAAAACGTTTCATGGAGCT
>CALDJI010000287.1 GCA_937901805.1 uncultured Clostridia bacterium
AAAATCAAACCCTGTGCGCGCAGTTTTTCACAACTGGAAAGTTATCTTGTGAAAACTCATCATGCAGCCCCTTATTCTTTTTCCCCGGGAGAACTGGAGAGTTTAAAGGTAAACGTACTGCTCAACTACTATCCGCACCTTCTGGAAGAAATCCCAGTCCCCAACGGCATGTCAGAATTTGAAATTCCTTTCTTCCGTGCGCATTCCTATCCTGTTGAAAAACTGGATTTTTGTCCGAAAGCATTCACCTTGCCGGATATTGTCCCCACACCCCCTCCCGTCCGGAAATCTTTTTGGAGGAGAAAGAGGAAGAAGGTCTGTATGGAAACATCTCCGGCAGTTGTCCAATGGGAAGAAGTCAGCGGCTATCTCTGTATTCAAAATGGGGACGACCGGATTATGGACGAAATATCCCTGTATCTCGGGGTCAGTGAACAGGATATCCGGGAAAAAAACCCTCGTTTTCTTTCTTATGCCTACACTCTAAAAAAATTGGGTAAGCTGGACGGTTAGTATCTTCGATATCAGTCTGTTCAGACAAACAGCCCCTTTCGGGAATCATCCGAAAGGGGCTGTTTTCAGCGTTCTTCCCGTCCGCTCATAAAGTCTTTGAGCTTATCGAAGAAGTTTTTCCGCTTTTCATAGTTCATATTGTCTGAAGTCAGGGAATCGAATTCTTTCAACGCCTCTTTTTGTTTGGAAGAAAGGTTACGGGGCACTTCAATATTTACCTTGACATACTGGTCGCCTTTTCCCCGTCCGTTGACATAGGGAATCCCTTTTCCCCTCAAACGGAAGGTCGTACCGGGCTGGGTTCCCTCCTGGACATTGTATTTCACTTTCCCGTCAATCGTCGGAACAGTTACTTCACAGCCCAGCACAGCTTGTGAAAAGGTCAGAGGGATCTCGCACCAGACATCATATCCATCGCGGTCAAACAGTGGATCTGGGCGGACAGAAACCGTGACATTTAAATCTCCTGCCGGTCCTCCATTAGTCCCCGCATCGCCCTGTCCTCGTACGACAAAGGTCTGCCCATCGTCAATTCCTGCCGGGATATTGACTTCCAGCTTTTTGCTCTTGCGGATACGCCCTGTTCCATGACAGGACTTACAGGGGTTTTTGATAATCCGGCCTGTGCCATGACAGCGGGAACATGCCCGCTGGGTCTGCACCATGCCGAACGGGGTGCGCTGGCTCACGCGCACCTGTCCGGTACCGTTACAATCCGGGCATACTTCCGGAGAGCTGCCGTTTGCGCATCCATTGCCGTTACAATCCGGGCACTGCTCCAGATGGGACACCGTGACGTCTTTTTTACAGCCTTTAGCCGCTTCCAGAAAACTGAGGTTAATCGAAGAACGGGTATCCGCCCCGCGCATTGGGGCGTTTGGATTGCGGGTTCGGGACTGCCCAAATCCGCCGCCAAAGAAACTCCCAAAAATATCTCCTAGATCGCCAAGATCAGAAAAGTCAAACCCTGCGCCGTAAGAAGCGCCCCCGCCTCCGCCATAGGACGGATCAACGCCTGCGTGACCAAATTGATCATAGCGCGCACGTTTCTGACTGTCGGAAAGTACCTCATAGGCTTCATTTACTTCTTTAAACTTTGTCTCCGCTTCCTTATCGCCGGGGTTTAAATCCGGATGGTATTTTTTTGCAAGCTTCCGGTAAGCTTTTTTCAGCTCGTCGTCAGAACAGCCGCGCTCGACGCCGAGAACTTCATAGTAATCTCTTTTATCAGCCAATGAAACCACCCTTTAAAGTCTCTTTCTCCGCGCAGCCTGACGATATTCGGCGCGCTTTCCCGGCAAAGGGCTGCCAAAGAGTTTTTGGCAGCCCTACCAGGTTGAATTTACCCTTATTTCTTGTCGTCGTCAACTTCTCTGTAATCTGCATCGACGACATTATCATTATTTGTCTGTGCGCCTTCCTGCTGGGCGTCATTCGGCTGACCCTGCTGCTGAGCAGCCTGGTAAACCTTTGCAGAGACATCATAGAATTTCTTCTGCAAATCCTCTTGTTTTGCCTTGATCGCCTCTACATCAGTACCCTTTAACGCCTCTTTCAGTGCATCGATCTTTTGCTGGAGTTCGGTCTTGTCATTGGCGTCCAGTTTGTCTCCCATATCGGAGATCGTCTTTTCAGACTGGTAAACCATCTGGTCTGCGTTGTTGCGCAGATCGGTCTCCTCTCTGCGTTTTTTGTCCTCAGCCGCAAACTGCTCGGATTCCTTTACCGCTTTTTCGATATCCTCTTTGGACATGTTGGTGGAAGAAGTAATTGTAATCTGCTGTTCTTTTCCAGTGCCCAGATCCTTAGCCGAAACATGGACAATGCCGTTTGCATCAATGTCAAAGGTAACCTCAATCTGAGGAACCCCTCTCATTGCCGGTGGGATTCCGTCCAGACGGAACATGCCAAGGGATTTGTTATCCTTTGCAAATTCACGCTCGCCCTGCAAGATGTGGATTTCTACAGAGGTCTGGTTATCGGCTGCCGTCGAGAATACCTGGGATTTCTTCGTCGGGATTGTGGTATTCCGCTCAATGATTTTGGTAAATACGCCGCCAAGGGTTTCCAAGCCCAGGGACAGCGGGGTGACGTCGAGAAGCAGCAAACCTTTGACCTCTCCGCCGAGGACGCCGCCCTGGATTGCCGCACCAATTGCGACACATTCGTCCGGGTTGATTCCCTTAAACGGATCTTTTCCGGTAATATTTTTCACCGCTTCCTGGACAGCCGGGATACGGGAAGAACCGCCGACCAGCAGGATTTTATCCAGCTCGCCAGCATTCAGACCCGCGTCCTTCAAAGCCTGACGGACAGGCCCCATCGTTGCCTCAACCAGATCTGCAGTCAACTCATTAAATTTCGCACGGGTCAGCGTAGTATCCAAATGCTTCGGGCCGGTTGCATCTGCGGTGATAAACGGAAGGTTGATCTGAGCAGTGGTCATTCCGGAAAGATCGATTTTCGCCTTTTCTGCAGCTTCTTTCAATCTCTGCATCGCCATCTTATCGTTTCTCAGATCAATCCCGGTGGAAGCTTTAAATTCATCGGCGAGGTGGTTCATGATTCTCTCATCA
This sequence comes from uncultured Clostridia bacterium, assembly GCA_937901805.1. GTDB lineage: Bacteria > Bacillota > Clostridia > Oscillospirales > Ruminococcaceae > Pseudoruminococcus_B. The sequence continues at coordinate 3,090 of CALDJI010000287.1, forward strand.
AAGTCATCGCCGCCAAGGTGATTATTTCCTGCGGTTGCAAGGACTTCCTGGACGCCGTCGCCCATCTCAATAATGGAAACATCAAAAGTACCGCCGCCAAGGTCATACACCATGATCTTCTGATCATTTTCCTTGTCAACGCCATAAGCAAGTGCCGCAGCGGTCGGCTCGTTGATGATTCTCTTAACATCCAGCCCAGCAATCTTGCCGGCGTCCTTAGTAGCCTGACGCTGCGCATCGGTAAAATATGCCGGGACAGTGATAACCGCTTCCGTTACCGGGCTGCCGAGATATGCCTCTGCATCTCCCTTGAGCTTTTGCAGTGTCATTGCAGAGATCTCTTGCGGGGTATAGTCCTTTCCGTCAATGTTGACCTTATAGTTGGAACCCATGTGCCGTTTGATGGAACTTACGGTCTTATCCGGATTTGTAATTGCCTGGCGTTTTGCCACCTGGCCGACAATTCTCTCTCCATCTTTGGTAAATGCTACGACAGAAGGAGTAGTTCTTGCGCCCTCTGCATTTGCAATGACAACCGCCTCGCCGCCTTCCATAACAGCAACGCAGGAGTTTGTTGTACCAAGGTCAATACCAATAATTTTTCCCATAATAAAAGTTACCTCCTAAGTAAACTCAATGGTCTTTTCTCCAATTTCAAAACTGATTTGGGGTGCTGAATTTTAATTTGCCACTTTTACCATGGCAAACCGGATTACCCGGTCTCCCATTTTGTAACCCTTCTGGAACACTTCGCAGATTGTGTTTTCAGAAAAGCTTTCATCTTCCACGTGCATCACCGCGCTGTGTAGATTCGGATCAACCGGCTCTCCAAGCGCCGGAATTTCCTCAACGCCAAGCTTGGAAAGCGTATCTCCAAATGCCTTTTGAATCAAATCCATGCCTTTGCGGAATTCTGCATCCGCGCATTCAAACGCCATGGCGCGCTCAAAATTGTCAAGAACGGGCAGAAAACCCTTTACCGTCTGTGCAACAGCGTCCGGATAAATGGATTCCTTTTCCTTCTGGCTGCGCTTACGGAAATTATCGTATTCCGCCAATGTCCGCAGCAGCTTATCTCTTAATTGTGCATTTTCCTCTTCCAGAGGAGATGGTTTGTTCGCTGTTTCAGGCTCCTTCGCAGGCGCCGCCGCATCTCCTTGTTCAGGAGTATTCACGTTTTCTGTCTTTTTTTCCTTTTTTTCAGGATCATTTTTGCCTGTCTTTTTGTTTGGCACTGAAATGTAACTCCTTTCATACGGTTTGCTTTGGAAACCGTATATTGGCACCGGTATCTGGCGCCGGATATTGTATGTTATCCCACTGTCTCTGTCAGAATCTTTGACAGGACTGAGGAAAAATACTCAATCTTTGGCAAAAGCCTTGGATAATCCATTCTGGAAGGCCCAACGACACCTACGCAGCCGGCCATATAATCCGGAACTGTATAGCGTGCTGCTACAATACTGACGTCGGTCAGTTCCTCTTTTTGGGTTTCCCTTCCAATGAGGATGTTAATGGGATGCACTGCATGGGAAAGGATTTCCAGCAATTCCTCCTTGTTTTCCAGAAAACTCAAAAGTTCTCTCGCTCTGCCATCAAATTCTTTATATGCAAGAAGATTCGTTTCTCCTGTTAAATAAATATTATCACGGCAGGCGCTCTGGGCCAAATCATAAATCTGCACCAGAAGCGGGGTGAACATCAATGTATACTCGCCCAACTGTACGGCAATCGCTTGAATCAATTCTCTGGTAATCCGCGTCAGTTTCAACCCGCAGAACCGATCATTGACAAGCCTTGTAAAAAAGGCCAGTGCTTCAAACGGCATATCCAGTTCCAAACTGCACCGTTTGCTGCGTACCTGCCCGGAAGAGGTGACCAAAAGCAGCAGGAAATTCTTTTTGCTGATCTGGATCACGTCAATCTTGGCAACCTGTGCACCCCGCGGGGCAATGGTTGTGACCACAGCCGCGCAATCGGTCAAATAGCAGAGCATTTTTCCGCATTCGGAAAGCAGCCGGATCGGATCCGGATCGCGGATATTAAAATAGGAATCAATCAAATCGCGGTCTTCCTGCTCCAGCGGTTCTGTGTGCATCAACTCGTTGAGGTAAAGACGGATACCACGGTGCGAAGGGACTCTTCCCGCCGAGGTATGCGGCTGTTCCAGATACCCGAGTTTGATCAGGGCTGCCATTTCATTGCGGATGGTCGCCGAAGAAACCGGGATTTCCAGCATGGAGGAAACCACCTTGGAACCCACCGGCAGACTGGTGGCAATATAGGTTTTCACAACCGCACGCAGGATATCCAGTTTTCTTGCATCCAGCTCAGAACTCACCTCATATCACCTCATTTTCCAAAGGCGATTTCAAAGCCCAATCTATTAGCACTCTGTTCAATAGAGTGCTAATTTCAACAGTATTAAATGTAACACGAAGCCATCCAATTGTCAAGCAGATTCACAATAATTTCATAGTTTATTTGGTTCCGCCTAAAAAAACAGGGGCGGAACCATCTCCTCCCCTGCCAAGCGTTTTATTTCATCTTCTATTCCTGTTACTCATGCAGCAGGATATCCAGCATCCGCTTTGGGTTTTCCAAAAAGCGTTTGGTCAGCTGGTAATGATCGGTATACTCATATTCCCTCTGTTCAATGCCCTGCTCTGAAAACTGATAGATGGCTGCGCCAGGAAAACTAAGCAAGATTGGGGAATGGGTGGCAATCAAAAGCTGCGCGCTCTTTTTAACCAGGCGATTGATCGCGGAAATCAGGGCGAACTGCCCTGTCGGAGACAGCGTGGATTCCGGCTCATCCAACAGGTAGATCCCTTCTCCTCCAAACCGCTCTTTCACCAACGTCAAAAAGCTCTCCCCATGGGAATACCGGTGGGCAATTTTCCACCGTAAGATCGCAAAAGCACACCATCGATTTCATTGAGCACATCGATTTCCGAAGATACGTTGTAAAAGCTCTCTGCACGCAGGAAAAAAACATCCTTGGGCAGATGGATCCCATTCACTAAAGTCAGATATCTATACAGTCCGAAATGGGTCTCCCTGGTGGAAAAACGAAAGTTGCGCGTACCGCCCTCTGGATTAAAGCCGTATACCACAGCGATCGCTTTTCCCAGTTCCGTTTTCACCCACAAAAAAGGTAACCGGCACGGGAAAAACCAATTCTTCTTGTACAATCAGGTTTCTTACTACCGGCAGGGAAAAAGGATATCCTTTCTGTTCCTCGACTTCCGGCTTGACCTTTACAGACAGTAGATACCGATTCTCCATGGATTTCCCTCCTATTTTCCAGACCAATCCGGAGAAATACTGACCTCGGCGACTACTGGAACCCGTTTTAAATAGCAAGCTCCTGCCTCTTCCATTGTTGATTTCAACAGTTCTGCCATCGCTTCCCCCTGCTCTTCCGGCGCCTCAAGCAGGATTTCATCGTGTACCATCCCAATCAGCAGGGTATCCTCCGGAAGACGCTGCGCCAGCATTCCAAGCGCTTTTTTGGCAATATCTGCCGCCGTTCCCTGTACTGGGGTATTATACATCCCGGAAATCCCGATCTTTCCTACTGGATAGGTATTTTTCCGTCCGCTCATGGTTCTCGTCTCTCTTGGAGGATTTCTCCGGATTCGTTCATGCCATTCCCGGATTCCCGTGTAAGCTTCAAAAAAGCGCCTGCGGAACCGTTCTGCCTGCTCCAAACTCATGGGGACGCCATATGTTTCCTGTGCGTAGGCTTGCAGCCCTTTGGCGCCCATAGAATAAATCAGTCCAAAGTTAATCGCTTTTGCGGCCTGGCGCTCCTGTTTGGTGATCAGGCCAAGCGGCTTGCCGGACACTAGGGAAGCAGTCAGACGGTGCAAATCCTGCCCTTGTCGGTACGCGGCAATCATCCTGTGATCTCCTGCTATTTCTGCTGCAACACGTAGTTCAATCTGGCTGTAATCTGCAATCACCAGAGTACGCCCCTGCGGCGCGCAGAAACATTCCCGGAATGCATGTTCCCGTGGGATTTGCTGGATGTTCGGCCCCCCGCAACTCATCCGCCCGCTGGGCGCCCCGATTTGTCCATAATGGGCATGGAGACGCTGGGTCACCGGGTTTCTCATCTGTGGAATTGGCAATAAAAAACTATTCAGAGCCTTCGCTGCCTTTCTGTATTCTAAGAGTGCCCGAACCAGCGGATGATCCTGGTACTCGGCCAGTGCATGCTTAGACGTCGCATCAGTCCGTATTCCGTTCGCATGTAAAATTTCCTGGAGTTGTTTTGGGCTGTCCAGATTCAGCCCGACGCTGATTTCCTCTCCCCAGAGAGTTGTCTGGGCAACCGGGCGCCCCGTATATTGGTATATTTGTTCGAGCGCCTGATCCAGTTCCTGCTGTGTTTTTTTCTCTAAAAGTGCCCATTTCTGCATATCCAGAAATACCCCGTGGTACTCCATCTGGGCGACTGCAAAGACGCAGTCGAATTCCAGCTTTGCAACCTCAGTCAGCCGGTTTTTCACAAGATGGGGCACCAATGCTTCCCGCAGCCGCAGGGTAATCTGCGCATCTTTTGCTGCATAGAGCAATTGCTCCTCACCGAGAGTACCGCTCCAGTCCGTCGCGCGTTCCTCTTTAGAAACTTCCTCATCCAAGTAATACTCTGCCAGCGTTTTCATGGATACGCTCCGCGGCCCGCCGGAGGAACGCAGCAATGCTCCGGCAAGCATAGTATCAAATACCGGCGGCATTGCGCCGATTCCATTAGCCTGTAAAAACTGTAAATCAAATTTTGCATTCTGAAATACTTTCACACGTTTTTCATCAAATAGTTCTATTAGAAGCCCTTTCCCTTCTGGTAAAAAAGATGTACAGTCAAGAACCAATACGGGAAGACCCTTGGCATAGAGCTGAATCAAACGCAAACGGTTCGTATGAGGATCCAGCCCCGTTGTCTCTGTATCCACGGCAAGCTGTCTTGCCTGCATCAACTGAGGGAAATACGGCTTTAACTCTTTTTTAGATAAAATCAACCGATACTCCACAAAAACCCCTCCCCGTTATCAGCTTAACATGAGAACTAATGTTCATCAAGTCTTTTCTTTCTCATTCACTTATCCAAGCAAAAAAGAGCTGTGCAGATGTGCACAGCTCTTTCCAGTTTTTAAAAATCCACTTATTTGAGTTCGACAGTAGCGCCGGCCTCTTCGAGTTTCTTCTTCATTTCTTCAGCGTCAGCCTTGGAAACGCCTTCTTTGATAGTCTTCGGAGCTTCGTCAACCAGAGCCTTGGACTCTTTCAGGCCGAGACCAGTGATCTCTTTGACGATCTTGATAACGCCCATCTTGCTGCCGCCAGCATTTGCCAGGACGACGTCAAACTCAGATTTCTCTTCCGCTGCTGCGCCACCTGCTGCCGGAGCTGCAACTGCAACTGCTGCTGCGGAAACGCCGAATTCTTCCTCAAGGGCTTTTACAAGCTCGTTGAGCTCGAGGACGGTAAGAGATTTTACTTCTTCAATCATGTTCAAAATTTTCTCTGAAGCCATGGTATTTACCTCCGTATGTTACAAAAATAAAATTATTCAGCAGAAGCTTCTGCCGGTTCCTGTTTCTTTGCAATCTGATCAAGAACGATAGCAAAGTTTGCGATGCTTGCATTCAAGCTGCTGAGCATCTGGGCAATAAGAGTTTCTTTTGGCGGGATTTTTGCAATCTCATTGACAGTGTCTACACTGATGACTGCGCCGTCCATAAAGCCGCTCTTAATTTTAAAAGTATCGCCCGGGATAGAATCTGCATATTTTGCAAGGATTCTTGCGGGAGCGATTGGATCGTTCTCGGAAACTGCCAGAGCAGTGGTTCCTTCCAGAACAGATTCCATCTCATCAAGGCCAGCTTCTTTGACTGCAAAACGGAGCAGGGTGTTCTTGACGACGGAATATTCAACACCAGCTTCACGCAGCTCCTTACGGAGTTTTGTATCGTCTGCAACATTGATTCCTTTATAGTCAACGAGTACGCCTGCAGCTGAATTGTTCAGTTTTGCAACGAGATCAGCGACGACTTGTTTCTTTGACGCGAGTACCTTCTCACTTGGCAAAACGTGTCACCTCCTGAAAGTTGTTAAACATAAAAAGGCTCTTTCCCCCATGCAGAGGAAAGAGCCTGATTGATAAACCAAATCAAAGCTAACCTCGGCAGGCGGGGAACCCCATTATGCAAATGCACCTGCTGTCTTTGGACAGCTATTCAAGTATATACGTTTTTTCGCAGAATGTCAAGAGAAATCTTCTTACACAGAATATTTCGTCGTATTGACACGGACACCCGGTCCCATAGTGGTAGCGACTGTGCAGGATTTAATGTACTGACCCTTTGCAGCAGCCGGTTTTGCCTTTGCAATCGCAGAAAGCAGGGTATCAAAGTTCTCGCTCAGCTTCTCTGTTCCAAAAGAAGCCTTTCCAATCGGGCAGTGGATAATATTGGTTTTATCCAGACGGTACTCAATCTTACCAGCTTTTGCCTCGGTGACTGCTTTTGCAACATCCGGGGTAACTGTGCCGGCTTTTGGGTTCGGCATCAAGCCGCGCGGTCCAAGGATTTTACCAAGGCGTCCAACAATTCCCATCATATCCGGAGAAGCGATGACGACGTCAAAATCAAGCCAGCCTTCGCTCTGGATCTTCTGCATATACTCTTCTGCACCGACATACTCAGCGCCTGCATCCTGTGCTGCTTTGACATTGTCGCCTTTTGCAAATACAAGGACACGGACGGTTTTACCGGTACCGTTCGGCAGAACAACCGCGCCGCGGACCTGCTGGTCAGCATGGCGGGAGTCAACGCCTAATCTGATATGAGCTTCTACAGTTTCATCAAACTTTGCTTTTGCCGTATCACAGCAGAGCTTCAGGGCTTCATCGCAGTCATAAAGCTTGGAACGGTCAATCAGTTTGGAACTGTCTGTATATTTTTTACCGTGTTTCAAGTTGATTTCCTCCCTATTCATTGTGGTTCATAGCGGATTTTTAAAGTGGTCCTCCCACAGGGAGCATTAGTCTTCGACAGTGATGCCCATGCTGCGAGCGGTTCCAGCGATCATGCTCATAGCAGATTCGATGGATGCAGCATTCAAATCCGGCATTTTCTGCTCTGCGATTTTCTTGACCTGCTCCTTAGTAATCTTTGCTACCTTGTTCTTGTTAGGAACACCGGAAGCTTTGTCAATTCCGCAGGCTTTCTTAATCAGAACTGCTGCCGGCGGAGTTTTGGTGACAAAGGTGAAGGAACGGTCTGCATATACAGTAATGACAACCGGGATAATCAGGCCCGCGTCATTTTTTGTGCGTTCGTTAAAATCCTTTGTAAATGCCATAATGTTTACACCGTGCTGGCCGAGTGCAGGGCCGACAGGTGGCGCCGGGGTTGCTTTTCCGGCTGGAATCTGGAGCTTAATAAAGCCCACAACCTTTTGAGCCATTTGTTTGCACCTCCAAAAATATGTGGTAAATGTCGGAACGTTTTCATGGATTTAACGTTCCTCCCACGCGGCGTGCCGTACACGCCAAAACGTACAGGCAAAGCCCGTATCAAAACACCATCCAGGGGATTGACCCGGATATGTTTTTTACAACAGTTACACTGTTTCGACCTGGTCGAGCTCCAACTCGACAGGGGTCTCTCTTCCAAACATAGAAACCTTTACCTTGACCATGTCTTTCTCGGTATCAATTTCTTCAACAACGCCGACAAAACTCTCCAGCGGACCGTCTACAATCCGAACCGTATCGCCGACTGCATAGTCGATTTCGATCTCCCTGGTTTCAATTCCAAGGTTCAAAACCTCTTCTTCTGTCAGCGGGAGCGGCTTGGATTCCGGGCCGACAAATCCGGTGACGCCTCTGGTGTTGCGGACAACATACCAGGTATCGTCGTTCATGACCATGTTGAGAAGCACATATCCCGGGAACATCTTTTTCTGAACCTGTTTCTTTTTGTTGTCTTTGATTTCCGTTACAGTCTCGGTCGGAACGCGGACCTCATGGATGAGTTCCTGTAAATTCCGGTTTTGGACAACGGTTTCAATGTTCATGGCCACCTTATTCTCGTAACCGGAATAGGTGTGCACAACGTACCATTTTGCGGTATCAGACATGAGTGAATCCTCCAAGCATAGCGTAAGTCAGGTGTCTTAAAAAATTACGCGCTTTTCAGGAAAGCGTTGACGGCAAGGGAAAGGATACTGTCGAAGCCCCAGACAAACAGGCCGGCAACAGCGACTACCACAATGACAACCACCGTTTTGTTCAGGGTCTGCTTTTTGGTTGGCCAGACGACCTTCTTCATCTCACCCGTCATGTCTTTAAAGAAACGACTTACTTTGCCGGCGAAATTTTTAAACTTGCCCTTCTTGGTCTCTTTTTTGTCCTTCTTCTGAGCCATGATACAAGTCCCCGCCTTTCCGCCTTACTTGGTTTCTTTGTGAAGAGTGTGTTTCTTACAGAACTTGCAGTACTTGTTCATCTCAAGTCTGTCAGGATCATTCTTCTTGTTCTTCATCGTGTTATAATTACGTTGTTTGCACTCAGAGCAAGCTAATGTAACTCTAACTCTCATTGTTCGGCACCTCCTGAATGCGGAAAATTTTTGCCTCCCTCATAAAAGGAACAATCAACACCCAAGGCTTACGGGCGCCACCGCATGATTTTCAAACGCCCCTCAGCAGCGGATGGTATTTTCTTGTCCATTTTGGGAGAACTCCCAAAAAAAGGCACAAAAAAATAAACCCTCTTAGAGGTATCCAAAGTATACCATATCCTTTTTCTCCCGTCAAGATGATACGCAAACTTTGGCAAAACCGTAAAAAAAGAATCGCTTTTCTCTCTTCTACTACGAAGAATATACAAGAGCAATCCCATCCATGTTGGAAAAATACCTGTAATTTTCAATCATCGGGAAAAGGGTGTCCTGTTTTGCTTCCATTGCTACAAACAGCCGTTCCTCTCGCCTGGCGGACAACGGAACGCCCCTCCCGCCCGTTCCGTTGATATTATAGAGCGGGGTATAAATTTATATCCACCATTCCGGTGTCAAATCCCCAAGTGTCACCCCCCGGCCTGTTCGATAATCCATCATAATTTCGATCTCCCGGTAGTTATCCGGCATAAGCTGCGCCATTAACTCCCGGCAGGCGCCGCAGGGCGGTACTACCCGTCCGTCAGAAGAGACCGCGACCACCTTTTTTATGGTTTCCTCGCCCTCTGTAATCATATGAAAAATAGCGTTTCTCTCCGCACAGATACCAAGTGTGCACGCGGTATCCACACAGACCCCCACATAAATTTCCCCCGTTTGAGATTCAACTGCGGCCGCAACGCCTCCGGCTTCCACTATTCGGGATACCTTTCGGGGATTCGCTGCGTTTCTGGCTGCTTGATAGAGTTCTTCCCAAACCGTTTCCATACTTTCATCACCTTCGTGCGTAAAATGGATTGTTTCTCATTTTCAATCCGCTTCGTGGCTTCCTAAGTTCCCCACGTCCTCCCCTCCACATAGCTTTGGGCGCACCGCATTCCTCGCACCGCATTCCTATTGAGGATATCCAGTCTAGACCTTGATTTTTTGTATGGCAGCCCATTGCCTTCATGAGACGCCAGTATCCGTCTCTTTCTCTTACCGGAAACTGGGATACACCCGCTTCCGCAATTTATCTCAGTTTAGCTTCCATGTACAGGAAACTCGCATTTGCCTCTTTTTTCTCAGATACTTTTCTCCAAAACGCTAAAAAAGGCTGTCTCCAGATTCCTCTAGGAAACAGCCTTTTTCTGTATTCCGACCCAATTACTGCTGGTTCATATCAGATAGACCTTTTGCTCTACAAAACCATAGGCACGGTGCGCAAATTTTTTTGCCAGCGGAACCCCCGCCTCTTTCCCTCTGCACACATTGACCAATGCAATAATTGCAAAAATCAGGATAAGCAGGGAAATAACTCCGGATATAATTCCCAAAATTACGGAAAATACACTTCCAATCAATGGAATTCTCTCCAGCGGATCGAAAATACCCAAGACGGTATTTACAAGCGCACTAAAAAAGCACAGGCAAAACGCTTGGATTACCTGCCTGGAAAGCCATTCATCACGTTCAGCAATGATGACAAACCCCAGAAGAAGGCCGCACAACAGCGTCTGTCCCAAAATTGCAAGGATGAACGCAATCGCCGCATAAAACCAAAGACAAATTCCGTACTTTCCTTTCTGCATAAAAAACACCCCTCAGTTCAAAATTTCTTATCATAAGCATATCCGGTTTTTCTCCGGCTGTCAAGAAAAATGGGAACTCTAGAAAAAATATTCGGATTTTCCTCTTTTTTTATAAAAATAAGGCAGATCCCTGATGACGGGGGACTGCACTATCTGGAAATCACGCTCCAATCAATCCCCGTACCGCTTTTGTAATGTCCCCGGCACAGTTCACCATGACATTCGCGGCCGCCATCTCCGCTTCTTTTCCGTATCCATATGCGCATCCAATAAACGGAATCCCGTTTTCCACAGCAGCGTCCATGTCATAAAACCGATCTCCAACCATTACGGCCGCTTGTGGACGTAGCCGCTTCAGCAATA
>CALDJI010000288.1 GCA_937901805.1 uncultured Clostridia bacterium
GCTGGTGGCTGAGGTTTTTTGTGGATGCTCAGGGATTTTCCTGTCTGCTGAAAGCAATATTTTTCCGGACATCGTTTGAAATATCATCGTGAAAACCGGTTTGACGCCGGATATGGGACAGGAGCATTTGGGCGCGTTCTTCGACTGCTCCGGCGATCCTTTCAGAACGGACGGAATCCACAAAAGCGGAACCGGAAAAAGTTTCCCGGACGATGTCTCCAAGACCGGAGAACTGCTTTTCATCGAGCCATGAAAAATCTGTGACCAGCTTTAGCTGCTCCTCATGGGTCGTTTTAAAGGGCTTGCAGCTGGATTTTGAAGCAGCCCGTATCAGCGGAGTGGGAGTTTCAAACCAAAGGGAAGAGCCTGTATCAAAAACGGGCGCGGCCCCGATATATTCCAGAGTATCTGCACGGCGGACTGCGCCGAAATTTCCCTGATGACGGTCTTCATTGACAAGAAGGTAGTCGATCGTGATCTGTTGGGATACGGAGCGCCCGGCATCTTTCAGACCGAGCGTACGGCAGCATTCCATATAGTGTGTAAACAAAGAAATATGGTTTGGCTTCCGGAAGGTATGCATGAGATACCATGCCGGAATATATTCCGTATCCGGCGTAATAAAATCTTCACATATGCTATAGGGCAGGCCGTCCAGCATTCGCAATTCATAGCGCACATGCGGAATGCCAAGACGCTCCATAATCCGCGATGCGATTACTTCGTTATAAGGTTCCTGATGAAGCGTACCGCTTCCGCCCTTTACAAGGTATCTTTTTTGGTTTTCAATGATCCATTTTTTACGGAGCCATCCGTCGGAAGTATTGTCCGGGGACAGCAGGCTGAGCTTTGCAGGGGTACCTCCTCCGAAAAGAATGTCCCCAACATCCTCCGAAAAAGGATTTTCATAAAAATTAACGTCCGCCCATTTCATCAGGGTATCGGCAGGTCTGATCCAGTAAGCATCTGACAGGCTTAAACCGAAACATTTTTCAAGGAGCTTCTGGGGAGCCGAAATGTGAAGCTCGTCCAGAAGATGACGGATGCCGGAGCGGCTGGCGGGAATGGAGCGCCCAATCCACCAGTCGTTGAGCGCGGAACGGTCTGCAATGCCGCGCCGTACCGGGATGCCGACGGGAAGATGCTCTTTGCAAAAAAGCGTCCCGACAGATGCAATCGCCCCG